>DATBCM010000210.1:0-10081 GCA_036270455.1 Gemmatimonadales bacterium
CGTCCCGGAAGGACCGGTACCGCGCTCGTTCCAGGGCGCCCCGGAAGAACCACCGCTCGAGCGGCATTCGGACCTCACCGGTGCCGGTGCTCAAGATCCCGAAGGGCACGCGGTGGAGGCCCGCGAGCACCGACCAGCGATACATCGCGTAGGGATGCCCCCACGCTCCCCCCCAGTGGGCGTCGAGCTGACCGCCTCCCGAGGCCAGCAGGAGATCGAACGGAGCGATCCGAGCCGACGAGCGCCGCAGGTGCGCGGACTCGGAGAGCAGGGGACCGAAGCGCCGCTCGAGCGGGGCCAGGGTGTGGCGTACGGACTTGAGGAGCGCGAAAAGACGCGGGTGCGACCGCAGCCGGTCTTTGAAGTCCGGCGCCTCCGGTGCCGGCGAAGCGACTCCGGTGGCGTCCGCGAGGCCGCGGCGCGGCTGAACGCCATAGGTCCCCGGGATCGAATATCCCACGATGGTTTCGGCCGGGATCCCGTGCCGCTGTTCGGTGTCATCGGGATTCAGCGTGAAGGCCTGGATCCGGGCATCCGGGATGTTGCGTCGGATGCCATGAATGGCGGAGTCCTGGATCGCGGCGTCACCCAGGTTGCCCCAGCCACAGGGAGAGAGCAGGCCGACGGTCACCAATCGACCCCCGCCCGCCGCCTGGCGAAATGCGGCTGCGCTCCGCGGGACTCGGTCACGCAGGACGAGTCGAGATCGGCCAGGACGACGCCTTGGGCGGCGCCGGCGGCTGCGACGACCTCGCCGCCAGGACCCACGACCAGGGAGCCGCCCCCGAATTCTGTTCCGTCAGCTGCGACGCCCACCCGGTTGGTGAGCACCACGTACGCCTGATTCTCGATGGCCCGCGCCACCGCCAGGGCCCGCATGGCCTCGGCCCGTTCGGCGGGCCACTCGGACGGCACGAGAAACAGATTCGCGCCATCGACGGCGTCGAGCCGGTACATCTCGGGGAACCGCAGGTCATAACAGATCGACAGGGCGGCCGTCCACGACCCCAGGGTCACCCGATGGCGCGCCGTCCCCGCCGTGAGGTACGCGGGTTCCTGCATGGGGGCGAAGAGATGGGACTTGTCGTAGTGGGCGATCGGCCCGTCGGCGCTCACCAGCCAGAAGCGGTTCACCAATTTGCCGTCGGCATTGAGGGAGATGAGGGTCCCGCCGATGACCGTCCGATGCTTCGTGGCGATGCGCTTGAGCGCGGTGAGCGTCGCCGGCGTGCTCCCCTGTGCAATCGCGGGCCATTGCGGGTGGACATACCCCGAGCTCCAGAGCTCCGGCAGGAGATAGAGCCCCGCGCCCGGCTCGGTGTCGATCAGGCGCTCCGCGTGCGTCAGGTTCCGGGCCGGGTCGCCGTCCGTGACCTCCATCTGCACCAGGGCGACGCGGAGCCGGCTCACGCGGCCGCCAGCAGGCCCTGGGCCAGCAACGCGTCGGCGGCCGCGCGGATCTGCGCAAAGGGCATCCCGGCGCGCTCGGCGATGTCGAGCAGTGAATGCGAGCCGTCGGAGAAGTTCAGCACCCAGAGCAGGGCGAATTCGAATCCCGGCAGGTGCGCCGCGCCGCCGGTGGCGCCGTAGAGTCCGCGCCTGCCGAGCTGGGGCTCCCCCTTGGGGCTCAGGTTCCGGAACCGGCCGTCGCCTTCGAGCACCGCGAGGACCGTGCGGACCGCCGCGAGCGATCCCTCGAGGGCTTCCGGCTTCACCAGGCTCAGGTTGTCCGCCGAGGTGTGGTACTCCGGGTACCGGCCGTTCGGGGTCCGCATGAAACATCCCACAGCCAGGTTGAATCCCGGCGAGCAGTACTGCCGCTCGTCGTAGCCGTACGGCACGAAGTCCGTAATCGCATGCGGCGTTCCCGTGTGGCGGAGTACGTGGGCCACCGCGCGATCGACGGGTGCGTCGCCCCGGCGCGAGCGCTTGTACGTGAATCCGCCCGCGTCGCCCACGCAGGAGAGGACCAGGCCGTGCTGGATGCGCGGGACCACGTCTTCGTGGCCGGCCAGCCAGGTGATGGACCCGATGGTGCCGGGAATGAACAGGAACCGGTACGTGAAGCGCCGCCGGGGCTGGGCGGCCAGCTGCTGCGCCAAGGCCACCGCGACCGCGATCCCGGACAGGTTGTCGTTCGCGAGAGACGGGTGACACGAGTGGCAGGACAACAGGACTTCGTCCCTGGTCTCGCCCGGGATCACCAGCTCGCCGTACGAGAGGGAGCCGGGCGCCAGGGTACTGTCGATGACGACCTCGTAGTCGCCGGCCGGCAGGGCCTCCACCACCCGGTGCGCCGCACAGAACCCCCACGCCTCCGCGTAGTAGGACGTGCGGTACGGCACCCAGTCGGGGTGGTCGGGGAGCGTGAAGAGGTGCGGCTTCAGCTCTGCCAGCGGCATCTTCTCCCTGATGGGGGTGCTGTAGTTCAGGACGTGGAGGCTCGACTGCCGGAAATCGATCACGCGCTTCCCGGCCGCGTCCGCCACATACGCATCCCGGATGTTCCACTCCTTCGGCACCGTCCAATCGAGCACTTGCGTCCCGCTCTTCACCTCACGGATCTCGAGGGGCACGTGCTGCTGCAGGCGCCGCAGCGTCTCCCGGAGCCCGTCGCCGGTGATGCTCCGGCAGATGGGGTAGAGGTCCGTGGCGAGCGCGTGCATTTGGGCGCCGTTCACGGACGCCGCTCCTTCACGAAGTCAGGATATTCGCGGTCGCGCTGCATCAGGATGGGATCGGGCACGGGCCAGGTGATCCCGAAGGCCGGATCATTCCAGCGTGCGCCGCGCCCGGCTGCGGGGACATAGGGCGTCGTCATCTGGTAGTAGACGACCGTGTCGTCTTCGAGCGTCTGAAACCCGTGCGCGAATCCCTCGGGGATGTAGAGCGCGTTGTGCTCGGCGGCGGTCAGGTGCACGCCGAACGCGTGCGTGTAGGTCGGCGAGTCCGGACGCAAGTCGACGATGACGTCGTACAGGGCGCCCCGTTCACAGCGCACCAGCTTGGCCTCGGCATGCGGCGCGGCCTGCCAGTGCATCCCGCGCAGGGTTCCCCGGCGGAGGTTGTGGGACAGGGAGGTCTGCGAAATCCGCGGGTCCAGCCCCTGCGCCGCAAACTCCTCAACGCTCCAGACCCGCGCGAAGAATCCACGCGGGTCCGAGTGCGGCTCGAGGGCTACCACGTAGGCGCCCGCCAGCGGCGTGGCGGTGAACTTCACGGGGCGGCGGCCGCCCGGCTGCGATGCTTGGCGATCAATGACGCGGGCAGGGTCTGGAAGTCCGAGCCGCGCAGGTAGTCTCCCAGGGTCGTGCCGGTGCAGCGCGAGTCGATGTTGGGCGCGCCCACGCCGTGCACGACGTCTTCCTGGTTGATCACCCGGAAGTCGATGCTGAACCGGGTCCGGCCCGACGTGTTGTCCACCGTGGAGTGCAGCTGGGCCGCGGAGAAGAGCACCACGCCGCCCACCGGGCAGACGATGCGGACCTGGGGGTCGGGCTCGATCCCGTCGAGTGCCTTGGGCTGCTTTCGGGTTTCGGTCTTGATGTTCTGCGACGCCAGCTTCCGGCCTTCTTCGTTCCAGCGGTCGTAGTCGTACTCGGCGGACGAATTCCGGAGCGGTTCGCTCCAGTACCGTGGGTGGAAGGCCATCGCGTTTTCGGGCTGGATGTCGTAGACCGGCATCCACCAGTTGATCTGGGCGAAGGGCGCCGAGAACCAGGTGTCGCGGTGCGGGTGGAACTGGTAGGCCAGCCCGGCCCGCATGTAATCGCCCGCAGCCATGGTCCGCAGGCGCGGCACGTCGAAATACGTGGCCTCGAGGTCGCACCCCAGCTCGGAGAACAGGGCCCGGATGTGCTCCTTGGCCTTCGGGTGATGAATGAACTGGGGCTTCACCTTGGCCAGGATCGCGTTGAAATCTTCGACCGCCATATAGTGCTGAGCGTCCCGCGGATCGTGCGGCGCGAAGGCTTCGACGGCCAGGTCCCGCGCCAGGCGGCAGAGCGCCAGGGACGCAGGGCGGGCCGAGTACACGATCAACTGCCCGGCGTAGAGCTCCGAGCGCCGCTGGTCGTCGGTGAAATTCGGATCGACGTACACTGTGTTCATCGGACCCACGGAGCCTCCCTTCGTCAGGACAGTATCTGGGTGGTCGGGATGGGGACCACGCAGCGGCCCCCCCACTCGCGCACGTACGCGAGCTGCGTCACGATCTCGTCTTTCAGATTCCACGGCAGGATGAGAATGTAGTCCGGCCGTGCGTCAGCGATGGCTCCAGGTTCAAGGATGGGAATGTGGGTGCCGGGGAGGTACTTCCCGTGCTTGTGGGGATTGCGGTCGACGGTGAAGTCGAGAAAATCCCGGCCCACACCGCAGTAGTTCAGCAGGGTGTTCCCCTTGCCCGGCGCGCCGTATCCCACGACCCGCTTCCCCTGGCGCTTGGCATCGATGAGGAAGTCCAGCAGGGCCCGCTTGGTTTCCGCCACCTGGGCGCCGAAGCTCTGGTAGTAGGGGACCGTGTCCACACCCGCTTTCTGCTCCCGGGCCCGCAGCACCTCGACCCGCGCACCCACCGGCTTGGACGTGTCTTCCTGATGCCGTCCGTAGATCCGAAGCGACCCGCCGTGGGTCGGCAGCTCCTCGACGTCGAAGAGGGTGAGGCCATGGGCGGCGAAGATCTTCTCGGCGGTGATGAACGAAAAATAGGAGTAATGCTCGTGATAGATGGTGTCGAACTGATTCTCGGCCACGAGCTTGAGGAGGTGGGGAAACTCGATCGTGATCACCCCGGTGGGAGCGAGCAGGACCTTCATGCCGCCCACGAAGTCGTTCAGGTCCGGCACCTGTGCCAGCACGTTGTTGCCGAGCAGGAGGTCGGCACGCCGGCCCTGCCGGACGAGCTCCCGCGCCGTCTCCACCCCGAAGAACTTCACCAGCGTCGGTACCCCCTTCGCCTCGGCGACTTGCGCGACGTTGGCCACGGGCTCGATGCCGAGGCAGGGGACCTTCCGGGCGACGAAATACTGGAGCAGGTAGCCGTCGTTGCTCGCGAGCTCGACCACGAAGCTCTTGGGGCCCAGCCCGAAGCGCTGGATCATCGCGTCCGTGTACTGCTCGGCATGCGCCAACCAGGACGTCGAGAACGACGAGAAGTAGGCATAGTCGGTGAAGATCTCCTCGCCGCCGACATAGGCCTCGAGCTGCACCAGCCAGCAGCGGTCGCAGACGCGCACGTGGAGCGGATAGAACGGCTCCATGCGGTCGAGCTGATCAGCGGAGAGAAAGCTCTCGCACAGGGGCGACATGCCCAGGTCCACGAACGTGTGGGTCAGGGGGGCGGCACAGAAGCGGCAGGCCGGGAGGCCTAAAGTACCGGACCGGGAGCCGGGAGCCGTACTCTCCGCTTCCATGAGTGCGTGCGGGTGGCCCATCGGATCAGTTCCGCGCCCGCATGACGGGCTTGAGGGGCCGGCCTTCGAGATAGGCTTCGGGGCCGTCCTCCAGCGCCCGGGCGTAGACGCTCAGCGCGCCGTCCACGGCGTCGATGGTGCGGTCGATGTCTTCGTCGGTGTGGGAGTAGCTCACGACGAACGAAGGGCCCAGGATGCCGCGGCGGATCAGCTCTTGCATGAAGAGCGCGCGATAGCTCTGCGAGGGACGGCCCTCCCGGTCCCGCGTGGCGAACACCAGGTTGCACGGTCGTCCCAGCACCTCGACGGACGCCGCCACGCCGTGCGCAGTGGTCGCTTCGCGCACACCGCTCCGCAGCCGCTCGCCGCGGCGGTACAGCGTGTCGACGACGTCTTCGTGCTGGTAGATGCGCATGGTCTCAATCCCGGCGGCCAACGCATGCGTTTCGGCGCCATGGGTGGTCGACAGCAGGAACACACGGTCCTGATTGTGATCGAGCCCACCGAGCCGCATCACGTCCCGGCGGCCCACCAGGGCGGACAGGGCGAATCCGTTGGCGAGGGCCTTTCCGAAGGTCGACAGGTCGGGGGTCACCCCGTAGAGGCCCTGGGCGCCGGCGTTGTGCCAGCGGAACCCCGTGATCATTTCATCGAACACCAGCAGAGCGCCATGCTCATGGCAGATGGCCTTGAGTCCGGCGAGGAATCCGTCCGCTGGCTCGATGGTTGTCGCGGGTTCGAGCACGAGGCAGGCGATGCGCGACGGATGCGCCGCAAAGAGCGCCCGCACGCCGTCGAGGTCGTTGTAGTTGAAGGAGACCGTCAGGGCCTTGATCCCTGCGGGGATGCCGGCCGACATCGGCGTCGTCCCGATGAACAAGTCATCGGTGGACAAGAACGGCTGATCGCCGCAGATGGCGACAAGGTCACGGCCGGTGAAGGCGCGGGCCAGCTTGACCGCGGCCGTGTTCACGTCCGAGCCGTTCTTGGCGAACTTCACCATCTCGCCGCCGGTGATCATCCCGAGCAGGGACTCCGCGCATTCGACTTCGAGGGGCGCCGGGCGGGAGAAGTTGGCGCCCTGTTTCATGGCCCGGTACGCCGCCTCCACCACACTCGGGTACGCGTGACCAAGTGTCACGGCCCGGAGTCCCATGCCGTACTCGATGTACTCGTTCCCGTCGACGTCCCACACGTGACAGCCCGCGCCGCGAGCGATGAACCCCGGCGCGAGGACGGGAAACTGGTCATCGCCCTTGGAGTAGGTGTGCGAGCCCCCCGGGATCACGGCATGAGCAGCGGCCTGGAGCTTGCGTGACCGCGCGAAGGACTGCGCCGTTACCGACTCGGGCTTGGGCAGGTCCACAGGGGGGGTATCTCGCACAATGAGCTCTCCGGTCGGCCGTTTGGGGTCCGCGGTGGCCGGTAGTGCAGTTTCCAGGCCAATCGTTATGATAAGCCAGATCGAAACATAGCCCGTTTCTGGGGAGGCCGGTGTAGCGGTGACGCAACAAGTCGACGTGGTCGTCATCGGCGGCGGAATCGTGGGGTGTGCGACGGCATTGGCCTTGTCGCAATTCGGGCGCCGCGTGGCGGTGGTCGAGGCGGAGTCCCGGGTGGCCGCGCATCAGAGCGGTCACAACTCCGGCGTCATGCATTCCGGGCTGTACTACCGCCCGGGGACCCTGCGCGCCCGACTGTGTCGCGAAGGGCTTGCCGCTCTCGCGCAGTTCTGCGACGAAGAGGGAATCCCATACCGGAGGTCAGGGAAGGTGGTCGTCGCGACCTCGGTGGCCGAGCTGCCCGCTCTGGCCCGGCTGGAAGAACGCGGGCGAGCCAACGGACTCTCCGGTCTCACGCGACTCGAGGGGGGCGCGCTCCAAGAGCACGAGCCGGCGGTCCGGGGCGTGGCCGGTCTGTGGGTGCCAGAGACCGGCGTGGTGGACTACGGTGGGGTGACCGCCGCAATGGCGAGGCGGCTCCAGTCGCGGGGCGCGACCGTCACGACGGGCGCGCGCATGACGGCGGTGCGGCGGGACAATGGCGCACAGGTGGTCGAGACCACCGGGGGGGCTCTGCGGGGCCGCATCGTCGTGACCTGCGGGGGGCTGCAAGCGGACCGGCTCGCGCGTCTCTGCGGCGTGGACCCCGGCGTGGCCATCGTCCCTTTCCGGGGCGAGTACTACGAGCTCACCCCCGAACGCCGGAGCCTCGTCAGAAGTGCCATCTATCCGGTCCCCGACCCGGCTCTCCCGTTCCTCGGCGTCCACTTCACCCGCCGCATCAACGATCAAGTGGACGCGGGGCCCAATGCGGTGCTCGCGTGGTCCCGCGCCGGGTATACGCGGAGTGACGTCCGTCTGGCGGACCTGGCCGAGGCGTTCGGCTTTCCGGGGTTCTGGCGGATGGTCCTGCGTCAGTGGCGGACGGGAGTGACGGAGCTGGTGCGGTCGTACTCCCGGACCTTGTTCGCCCGCGCCCTGGCGCGACTGGTACCCGAGGTGCAGCCGGAGGATATCGTGCCGGCCGGGAGCGGCGTACGGGCGCAGGCACTGGATCGCGAGGGGCGGTTGCTCGATGACTTCCATATAGTAGAAGGGGAGGGCTCCCTGCACGTCATCAATGCTCCGTCTCCGGCGGCGACCGCCTCCCTGGCCATTGGAAGGGAAGTCGCTGCCCGCGTCGAGAGACGCCTCGCGTGAGAATTCTACACATCACCGCTCCGGCACCGGTCGGGGGTCTGGAGCGGGTCGTCCTCGGCCTCACCACGGGACTCAAAGTTGCCGGACACGAGCCGCGCGTGGCGGCGATTCTCGATCCCGGAGTGGACAACCATCCCTTGGTTCGCGCGCTCGAAACCGCCGGCGTCCCGGTCCATCCTATCCACGTCGCCGGACGGCAGTACGGGATGGAGCGCGCGCGGATCGAAGAGATTGGACGGATGCACGGCGTCGACGTGGTCCATACGCACGGCTATCACCCTGATGTCATCGACGGCCCCGTCGCTCGCCGGCTCCAAGTGCCGGTGGCGTCTACCGTGCACGGATTCACGGGCGGGGGGCTCCGGAACCGGCTGTACGAGTGGCTTCAGATTCGCGCGTATCGGCGATTCGACGCGGTCATCGCGGTTTCGACGCCGATCGTGGACCGGCTCACCAAAGGCGGGGTCCCCGTCTCACGGGTGCACCACCTGCCCAACGCGTGGGTCGAAATGCCCGGCGTCCCACCGTTGGATCGCGCGGCGGCGCGGGAGGCCCTGGGCGTGCCCCGCGGCGGCGTGCGCCTCGGGTGGGTGGGGCGGATGTCTCCGGAAAAGGGACCCGACGTGGTGATCGACGCGCTGGCGCGACTCAAACGCCCGCACGTCCACCTCTCGATGATCGGTGATGGGCCGGCCCTGAAACAGGTGCAGGCGCAGGCGAAGACGCTGGGCGTCGACAGTCAGGTGACGTGGCACGGCCTCGTGGCCGATGCCGGGCGACTCCTCGCGGCCTGCGACGCCGTCGTCCTGAGCTCCCGCACCGAGGGCACGCCGATCATCCTGTTCGAGGCCATCGCGGCGCGGGTGCCGGTGGTGACCACCGCGGTCGGCGGCATTCCCGCGGTCGTGTCCGAGCGGGAGGCCGTCCTCGTGCCCGCGGAAGACCCGTCCGCCCTGGCACACGGGATCGCCCGCGCCCTGGATGACCGGGCCGGCGCGCTCGCGCGGAGCACGGCCGCGTCGGAACGCGTGGCCTTCAAGTTCGCCGCCCGCCCCTGGGTGGAACGCCACGTCGCGCTGTATCAGAGCCTGAGGCCCACCAAATGACGAAGCTCCCGTTTGCGGGGCTGAAGCACGCGCGCGGTATACGCTCCGTGGGCAAGGCCCTTCGTGTCACGGTCCTCGGCGCCGGCATCGCAGGGCTCGCCGCGGCGATCCAGCTCGACTGGGATGGCTGCGACGTCACGGTGGTCGAGGTCCGGGACGAGCCGGGAGGCCGCGTGCGGACCCTACGGGGCACGCCCAGCGCCGGCGCGCTCGTCGAGCTCGGCGCCGCGCGGATCGCCTCTCACCACGACTACGCCCTGGGCTGTATCCGGTGGCTGGGGCTCGAGGTTGAGCCCTTCTATCCTGAACACGGCGAGCTCATTACCGAACGTGCCGGTGCGGTCACGCGCAGCCGCGTGTCGGGCCTGGGTCACGCGACGCACCTCGCCCTCACCGAGGGCACCTTCCCGGAACGCCGGGGATTTCTGGAGCGGCTCCGCGATCGCTTGGTGCATCGGGGTTGGCGGAGGATCCGGGGAGGGGCCGATCGACTCCCGCGCGCCATGGCCGAAGCACTCGGGGCGCGGATCCACTATGGGACGATGGTGCACGGCCTGGAGCAGGACGGCCGATCCGTCCGCGTCGAATGCCGGTCGCCTTCGGGGGGCGCGCCCCAGGTGCTGACCGCGGATCGGGTCATTTGTACGCTCCCATTTCCGGTGTTGCGGGACGTCGGCTTTCGCCCCGTCCTTCCTCCGGACAAGGCGCGAGTGATCGCCGGACTCGGGTACCAGTCGGCCGTGCGGGTCGCGCTGGCGATGGACCCCGGCTGGGACCCCGGCGCATGGAGCGGTTTCGGATGGAGTGACCGGCTGGGTGAGCTTTGGATGAGTCCCGGCGTGGACGAGGCGGGAGGCCGGAC
>DATBCM010000211.1:0-12358 GCA_036270455.1 Gemmatimonadales bacterium
CGATCACGACCACGCGGCCGGTCAGACCGGCGGCGAGGTACGCATCTCGATCGGGGGGGAGGTAGTGATCGCGGGAGGACGACACGCTTCAATATTAGCGGAGGACAAAACAGAGCGGCGGCCGGGGTTACCCCCGACCGCCGCCGATGCTGTTACTGCAGGGATTCAGGAACGCTACCGATGGCGATCGTGATCCCCGT
This sequence comes from Gemmatimonadales bacterium, assembly GCA_036270455.1. Lineage (GTDB taxonomy): Bacteria > Gemmatimonadota > Gemmatimonadetes > Gemmatimonadales > GWC2-71-9 > 40CM-2-70-7. Next base: position 201 of record DATBCM010000211.1, read on the forward strand.
GTTTCCCCTGATCCCCGCGCTTCCCTTGATCCCCATGGTTGCCCTGATCACCCTGGTCCCGCTTGTACCAGCCGCGGTGTTGTCCGCGGTCGTGCCACTCGCGGTCGCCATCGCGATCGTCGAACTTCCGCCCGCGATCCCAGTCGCGGTGTCGCTCGAACCAGTTCCGGTCGTGGCCTCGCCAATCCTCCGGCACGTAGCGCGGATCGTAGAACCACATCGGGCGGCCCTCATAGGAGCGCCGCACGTAATAGACCCGTTCACCACCGTACCAGTACCAGGGCTGACCCACCGACACGAAACCGGCATAGCCCGGCGTTCCGACGCCGAAAGACACGATGACGCGAGTTTGCGCCTTCGCCGAGATGGCCCCACCGGCGAGAAGTGTCAGGCACAGCATGACGGTCCGTTTCATATGACCTCCTGTGGTCGCCCCTTACTAGTGGAAGTCCCGTGCCAAAGTGCCCTTCCGCACCGTAGCTGTGGGAAGAATCAGGAGGTTAGGAGTGGGGAGCCGTCAGGAGCTGAAACGCCGGAATTCGTCCTCAGGAGAGGACGGAAGGCCCTAGTCCCCGAGGGAAATGCCCAGGTCGCGGGCGGTGGCGATGACGTCCGAGTCGAGCGGCACATGACGCGGCTTCGCAATAGCCTCTTCAATCGAAACGGCCACGATATCGGGCGGCTGCAGGGCGACCATGTATCCGTACTTCTGCTCGGCGATGAGGCGCACCGCCGCGGCGCCGAAGCGCAGAGAAAGGAGACGGTCGAAGGTGGTGGGTGAGCCCCCGCGCTGGAGGTGCCCCAGCACCATGGTGCGGGTCTCCTTGCCCGTCATCTCTTCTATGGAGTGACCGACCTTGTCCCCGATGCCGCCGAGGCGGTGGTGTTCGGGATCGATGAGCGACACGCCGCCCCCCTTGGGGCGCGCGCCCTCCGCCACCACGACGATGCTGAAATGGCGCCCCTCGGCTTCGCGGGCCCGGATCTTCTCGACGACCTTCCTGATGTCGAACGGGATTTCCGGAATGAGGATTACGTCGGCCGACCCGGCCAGTCCCGAGTTGAGCGCGATGAAGCCGGCGTGACGGCCCATCACCTCGACCACCATCACCCGGTCGTGGCTCTCGGCCGTCGAGTGGACCTTGTCGATCGCCTCGGTGGCGGTCTGCACCGCGGTATCGAACCCGAAGCTCGCGACGGTCCCGCCGACGTCGTTGTCGATGGTCTTCGGAACGCCGACGACGGGGATCCCCATCCGGAAGAGCTGCATGGCGATCCCGAGGGAGCCGTCTCCCCCGATGGCGACGATGGCGTCGATGCCCAGCCGTTTGGCCTCGGCCACGACCTCCTTGGAGCGGTCGTGCTCCACGACGGTCCCGTCAGGCTTCGTTTCCTTCCAATGGAAGGGATTGCCGCGGTTGGTGGTCCCCAGGATGGTGCCGCCCAGGTGGGTGATGCCGCGGACCTCGGCGGGTCCCATGGGCACGACCTTGTCCAGGCCCATGAGGCCGTCGTACCCGTGGCGGATGCCGAGGCACTCCCATCCACGGTGGGCCGCGGCGAGCACCACGCCTCGGATGACGGCGTTGAGTCCCGGCGCGTCGCCGCCGCCGGTGGAGATGGCGATTCTCACGTCGCGGGAGCTTCGCGGAGCAGCCCCAGGACCTCGCCGGGGCGGGCATGGCGCCCGAGGGCCTTTTTCGAGAAGACGTTCACACCGTCACGCGTCACTTCGAACACGCCCCCGGATCCTGGGATGAGCTGCAGCTCGGCGTCGGGAAACTCGCGCTTAATCTCGGCCGCCAAACTGGTGGCCCGCGGCTCGTAGTTTCAGACGACGCAGTAGCGGATGGAAAGCTTCACCCGGGTAGCATAGCCGCGCTTGACACGCCGCGCCACACGCCCGAGCTTGCGCGGACCCCGCATGCCTCAAGAACGCGGCTTCGTCCTCTCGGGAGTCGTCGCCGTCCGCGCCGTGGTCGCGGGCGTTGCGATCGCCGGCCTCGTCGCCGCGGGTGTGGCCATCGCGGGTGGCCGGGTCCCACTCACCAGCGGGACCGCCGTCGCGACCGTCGCCCTGCTCGCGGCCGGAGCCGCGTCCCGCCGCTACGGCATCGCCCTCCCCGGCAACGGCTTCTCCTCGTACGTCCTCGGCATCGTGGTTCTCGCCCTCCTGTCCAACGGATGGGCGTACGCCACGGTGGTCGCCCCGCTCGCCATGCTCATCGGCGACTTGGCTCTCCGCCGGCTGCCCTTCGCGTCCGCCTTCCTGAATGCCGCGCACCTCGCGGCCGGGACCGCCATCGTGGGCCTGTCGTACGCCGGTCTGGGGGGCGCGACGGGACCCCAGGCGCTGACCAATGCGAATCTGTTTCCGCTCATCGCGGGATTGATTCTGTTGCCGCTCGTGGTCAATGGCAGCTTCTATCTGGAGCTCGCGGCGTCGCAGACGGTGGCGTGGGTGGACTCACGACTCACGGCCCGGTGGGAAGCGATCGTCTACGGCGCCTCCGCCCTGCTCGCCTTGTGGTGGCTCGCGGCGCTGGGGGCCGACCTCTCCACCGGCGCCCAGCTGACGCTGGCCGTCCTCCTCGTCGGCGCGACGTTCGGCAGCGTCTCGGTCATCCGTCTGGGGGTGCGCGCGGACGAGCTCGATCTGGTCCAGCGCCTGACGGGCGCCATCGCCGCCGACATCAGTCTGTCGCGGAGCTTCAGCCGGATCCAGGAGCTCACCCGGCGCCTCGTGCCCTGGGAGCACATGGGGTTCACGCGATTCGACGAACCCCGCCGCGAGATGGAGCTCATCGCCGACACCACCATGGCGAAGAGCGGCATCAAGGCGAAGGTCCGCTTCGACGCGGACGCCGGGCTGACGGGGGACGCGATCCGCCTGGGGCACGCCGTCGTGGCGCACGACCTCCGGCCCGACCAGGTGGTGCTCGCGGGAGATGAGACGCCAGGTGCGGAGATCCTGATTCCCCTGCATCACGCGGGCCGGCTGGTGGGGCTGTGGAGCATCCGGCATTCGGATCCGCGCATGTACCGGGAGTCGGACGGAGAGCTCCTGAGTCTGCTCACGCCGCAGCTCTCGCTCATGCTCGCACTCGACGGCTCGGTGGCGCCGGTGGGGACCGCGTCCGATCAGATGACGCAGTACGTCGAGACGCTCACCGCGACGGCCGAGGAGATTCACGCGTCGAGTCAGGAAGTCGCGGCGTCGGCCCAGCGCGCGAGCAAGAGCGCCGCGGACGCCGCGTCCCTCGTGGCCACGGTCACCGAAGGAGCCGACGAGCTGCGCCGCGGGGCATCCGACGTCGCGGGCGCCGGCGAAGCGACGCGGAACGCCGGCACCCAGATGCAGCAGAACACCGAACGGGTCCGCGCCGCGACCCAGGGGGCGGTGCGCCGGCTTTCGGATCTGGCCACCACGGCGGACGAAAGTGCCGGGGAGGTCCGGCGGCTCCGGGATGTGGCGACCGAAGTGGAGAAGTTCTCCGAGACGATCGGATTCGTCGCGAACCAGACCAACCTCCTGGCGCTGAATGCCACCATCGAAGCCGCGCGGGCGGGTCAGCATGGCCGGGGCTTTGCCGTCGTGGCCGATGAGGTGCACAAGCTCGCCGAGGCGAGCGCCCGGGAAGCGCGGAACGTGTCGAAAGCGGTGCAGGAGACACGCCGGGCGCTGGACCGTGCCGCCCAGCTCCTCGAGCGGATCCGGGCCGATCTGGCCGACGTGGTGCAAAGCTCCACCAGCTGGGTACAAGACCTCGACCGGATCAGCGAGGCTTCCGCCGGCACCGCCAAGGCCGGCCAACGGGTGGGCGAGGTGGCGCGCGCCAACGCCGAGATCGCGGGCCGGGTGGTCGAGGGCCTGCGCCAAGGACACGCCGGAGCGCAATCATCCACGCAGGAAACGGAGGCGGTCGCCGCCGCGGCGGCCGAACAGCTCAGAGCGATTGAAGACCTCGCCCAGGGAGCCACACAGCTGTCCTCACTCGCCGAGAATCTCGCGCGAGCGGTCCGGTTCGTCCGGGGAGAGAACGCCCGGTCGTAGGTTTGCCCGCTTCGTCTCGGGCGCCTTGCTCGCGGCCGGCGCCTGCACCGGCGCCACCGAGCCGGGGCCGCCCGTGCCCAGGATCGATTATGTAGACGGCGCCATCCAGCCGATTCTCACCGCGGGTCGAACCACGGTCATCGAAGGCTTCGGATTCGGACGCGACACCGGCACCGGTCGCATCACGTTCGCCGCGGTCGGCGGAGGCACGGTGAACGCCGCGACCGACACCGCCGGCTGGGGTGACGAAGCCATCCGCGTCGTCGTCCCCGCCACGGCCACGTCCGGCCCGCTCACCGTGCACACGGACGCCGGGCTTTCGCTCTCGACGAGCATCCACGTCGTGCCCCGGGTGCCGTTCGACACCGCGGGCTTCACCTGGCAGGGGCGCACCGGCTTCCCCCGCTCGCCGGTCGGGGTCGCGCTCGCCGCGGCCGAGTATCCGTCGGGGGGCGGGATTGCGACGACCCTGTATGCGGCCGGTGGCGCGGAGGTGATCGGCGGCGACTCCGCCATCCAACCGGACTCCGGCGTGTACGTCGCGACGGTGCAGAGCAACGCCACCATCGGGTCCTGGGTCCGCCAGCGCGACACCGTGTTCGCCGACAGCAATCGCACCCTGCCGGTCCGGCTCGCGTTTGCAAGCGCGGTGGTCGCTACGCCGTACAACTCCCGGTTTCCGTTCACCGAGCTGATCGTGATCGGCGGGATGGACACCGCGAAGAACGCGCAGGCTACGGTGTACGTCGCGGCGGTGTCCCAAACCCGGGTGCTCAGCGCCTTCGTGCCCGTGGAGCCCTTGCCGGCGCCGGTCGCGGGCGCCATCGCCGTGTTCCGGCGGGGCCGGATCTACGTCTTCGGCGGCGTGGACTCCGCGGGCCGGCCGCAATCGGCGGTGTATGTCGGGCGGGTAGGACTCGACGGTCGCATCGACGGGTGGTTCACCGCACCGCCGCTCTCGAGTCCCAGGGCCTACGGCGGCGGCGTGGTCCTCGACGACCGGGCCGTGGCCTTCGGCGGGATGGCCGACAGCGCCGATCCCGGAGGGGGTCTGGACGCGACGCCCAGCAGATTGGTGACGAGCGACACCGCCACACTGAGTCTGGTCTCGGGATTCTTCCTAGGCTCGGCCTGGACGCCAGGCCCCACCCTGCTCCCGCAAGGGCGGTCCCAGTTTTCCGTTCTGCCGGTCGGTACCGCCGTCCTCCTGGTGGGTGGCCTCTGCGACGGTGGGGTGGCTTGTCCCAGTGAAACGGTGGCGGCGACGTCGGCCGGGGACAGCCTGGGGACGTTCCACCCCGCCGCCGGGAACACGATTTCGGGGGCGGGCGGCGGGGTCCTGGTGGGCGCCTCCGGGGCCACTTGGCAGAACAGCGACGGGTCTTATCATGGTTTGGTACTCGGCGGCATGAACCTGACCACCCGGCTCCGTGTGGCCGGGGGTTGGGGATTCTGAGACCCCTGGAGGGGCCATGAGCAGTCGAGCTCGGACACTGACTGGTTTCCTTCTCGTGTGGGCGGCATCGGTGCGGGCGCAGAGTCCGGCGCCCAGCCCCGCCCATGCCGCCAGTGCGGGTCCCACTGAAACACCCACGCGATTCGAGGCGAGCTTCTTCGGCTCGTTCACCCGGTACGACCGGGCCTTCCTGCTCAAGAACACGATCGGCGGAGGCGCCCGCATCGGGTACCTCATCTCTCCGAACTTCGAGGTGGAGATCGAGGCGCTGCTCGAAGCGCCGCAGACGCCCGCAGCGTCGCCCTCGGAGGTCTCGCCGATCTTCGGTGGCGGCTCACTGATCCTCAATCTTCCGGCCAGCAACGCACTGACGTTATACGGCGCCGCCGGGTACACCCGCCAGGATTTCGGAGGCTCGGCACCATACCGGTTCTCCGACGGCGGCCCTCATGGCGCCCTCGGCGCCAGGATCTTCCTGAACCCACACGTCGCCATTCGCGCCGAGGGGCGTGAGATCTACGTGCCGTCGTCGAATTCGACGTTCGGGAGCTCCGCTTACCATTTCGTCGCTTCGCTGGGCCTGTCGTTCTTCCAGGCGGGCACTCCGGTTCACCTCAAGGACTCGGACGGGGACGGCGTCGCCGACAAGTACGACAAGTGTCCCAACACGCCGCTGGGTGCCGTAGTGGACAAGGTCGGCTGTCCCATCGACTCCGACGGGGACGGTGTGCCTGACGGCATCGACAAGTGTCCGAACACACCACACGGCGCGACCGTCGACGCGGTCGGCTGTCCGATCGACACCGACAAAGACGGCGTGCCCGACGGTATCGACAAGTGCCCGAACACGCCGGTGGGCGCGACCGTTGATTCGGTCGGCTGTCCGTCCGACGCGGATGGCGACGGCGTCCTGGACGGCATCGACAAGTGCCCGAACACGCCGCGCGGCGCGGTGGTGGACGCGACCGGCTGTCCCGTCGACTCCGACAAGGACGGCGTGCCCGACGGGATCGACAAGTGTCCCAACACGCCGGTTGGCGCGGTGGTCGACTCCGTAGGATGCCCGATCGATTCCGATCATGACGGCGTGCCCGACGGCATCGACAAGTGCCCCAACACGCCGCCAGGCGCCAAGGTTGATGCGACGGGGTGCCCGGTACTCCCCGCGCTCGACTCAGATGGGGACGGCGTGCCCGACGCGCTCGACAAGTGTCCCAACACACCGCGCGGCATGGCGGTGGACGCGAAGGGCTGCCCGGTGCTCTTCCAGACCCAGCCGGCGGTCCCCGGTGCTCCTCCCGGCGCGGCGCCCCCGCGGCCGACCTACGTCCTGAAGGGCGTGACCTTCCAGTCCGGGAAGTCGATCCTGACGCCCCAATCGTATGCGACACTCGATCAGGTAGCCGGCGTGCTGGTCGCCAATCCGGACATCCGGATCGAGATCGCGGGTTACACCGACAACACGGGATCGCGGTTGATCAACATCCGTCTTTCGGCGGCGCGGGCGTTCGCGGTGCGGGCCTACCTGGCCCGGAAGGGTGTGGCGCCGTTGCGGATGACCGCCAAGGGCTATGGCCCCGCCGAGCCGGTGGCGCCGAACACGACCGTGGCGGGCCGGGCGCAGAACCGCCGCGTGGAGCTCCACAAGCTTCCCTGACCTCGAGGGGTGGGACGCCGTTCGCATTCGGCGCCCCCCCCCGATATTTTTCGCCCCCACCAGTACTCTCGAAGCGAGTCAACGATGCTCACGCTCCGGGGCTCGATTCCGGGGATGGTTCTCCTCGCAGGCGCCGCGCTGGCCGCACCCCTGGCCGGCCAGCGGCCGCGTCCGAAGCGCCCGGCTCCGGCACCCAAGCACGCCGCGGCGCCACGGATCCCGACGCCCAGGTCCATCCTGGGCTTCGAGCCCGGCGAGGACCGGAAGCTTCCCGACTGGCCCACTTTGGTCCGGTACTACCGCGCCCTGGCGGACGGAAGCGACCGGGTCGATTACCGCGAGATCGGCAAGAGCACGCTGGGCGCGCCCTTCATTGCGCTCGTCATCTCCAGCCCCCAGAACCTCAAGCATCTCGACCGTTTTCGGGCCCTCAACGCCCGGCTCGCCGATCCCCGCACGCTCGCCAACAACAAGGACGCCGAGCAGGCGCTGAAGGACGGCAAGACCATCGTGCTGGTGACGTCCGGGGTGCATTCGAACGAGGTCGGCGGACACCTGTCGCCGGTGACCCTGGCCTACCGCCTGGCCACCGACACCAGCGCCACGACGCGCGCCATTCTCGACAACGTCATTCTCTGGGTGGTGCCGTCTCTCAATCCCGACGGCGTGAACATCGTGAGCAAGTGGTACAGCGGCACCGTGGGCGGGAAGTCCGAGGGAAGCCAGCCGCCCGAGCTCTACCACCACTACGTCGGTCACGACCTCAATCGTGACTGGTACGAATTCACGCAGGTCGAGACGCAGCTCGTGGCCGACTCCATTTACGCCGTGTGGCATCCGCAGATCGTGATGGATCTGCACCAGCAGGGGCAGAACGGATCGCGGCTTTTCCTCCCGCCCTATCTCGATCCGATCGAGCCCAACGTCGATCCACTGCTCGTGGACGGGGACAACGCCCTTGGCAGCGCGATGGCGTGGACACTCGGCGGCGAGGGACGCACCGGAGTCGCGATCAACAGCCTGTACGACGCCTGGACTCCATCGCGGGCGTTCGCGCACTACCACGGGGCGGTGCGGATTCTCTGCGAGGCCGCGAGCGCCGAGCTGGCGACGCCGGTGGAGATTCCCTTCGATCAGCTCTCGTCCGCGGGGCGGGGGTTCAATCCCCGGGAGCGCTCGTGGAATTTCCCCCACCCGTGGCCGGGGGGCCGGTGGACGCTGCACGACATCGTGGGCTACCAGACCGACGCCACATACGCCTTGCTCCAGCACGCGTCCACAGAACGTGCCAGGTGGCTGAGCGACTTTCTCAGCGTCGGCTGGCGCGGGGTACGGGGGTGGCGTGGCTGGCCCTGGGCCTACGCGATCCCCCGGCAGCAGGACTCGATCGCGCTTGCGACGCTTTTCGCCGTATTTCATCACGGCGGCGTGGAAGTCCGCACCGCGAATCAGGCGTTCAGCGCGGGTGGCCAGCGGTATGCGGCGGGCACCTATGTCGTCACCTTGCGCCAACCGTACGCCGCGTTCGCGAAGACGATGCTCGAAGCGCAGGCGTATCCCGATCGCCGGCAGTATCCGAATGGCCCTCCGGAGCGGCCGTACGACGTGACGGCCAACACGCTCCCGCTCCTGCTCGGCCTCACCGCGACCCCCGTCGCTGAAGAGCCCGCTCGGATGCAGCTCTCGGCGCCGATCGCGCCGCCCCATGTGACGCCCGGCGCCACGGGCCCCGGTGCGACCGAAGCCCCCAAGGTCGCCGTGTACCGGTCTTATCTGGCTTCCATGGACGAGGGCTGGACCCGCTGGGTCTTCGATACCTGGAGGGTGCCGTACACATCGATCGTCGACTCGACAGTGCGTGCGGGAGGATTGAAAGCGAAGTTCGACGTGATCGTGCTGCCGGACGAATCGCCGCACGATCTGCTCGAGGGCCTCCCCGCTCCGCGGTATCCCGCCAGCTACGCGGGCGGACTTGGATCGAATGGCGTGGACGCGCTCCGGCAATTCGTGCAGGATGGCGGGACGCTGGTGGCGCTGAACGAGTCGAGCCGCTTTCTCATTCAGACCCTTCTGCTCCCAGTGCGAAACGTTCTGGAAGGCGTCGCCGATGACGAGTTCTACGCGCCAGGGTCGATCTTCCGCCTCGAGCTGGACACGACTGCCGCGGAAGCCCACGGCATGCCGCTCCGGAGTATCGCCTGGTACGAGGGTGGGCCGGCGTTCGACGTCCTCGACTCCAGCCAGGTGCGGGTGATCGGCCGGTACCCCACCGACCCGAACGCCCTGCTGTTGTCCGGCTGGGTCTTGCACCCGGACCGCGTGGCGGGCCGCGCGGCGCTGGTGGAGGTGAAGGTGGGTCAGGGAAAGGCTATTCTCTTCGGCTTCCGCCCCCAGTACCGCGGCCAGAGCCTGGCTACCTATCCCTTGCTGTTCAACAGCTTACAGGTGAAGTAGCACTTTTGGCTCTTGATTCGCCGGGTACCAATTCCTATCGTGTTGACCCCTATGAGCTTGAGCCGTAACAGCCAGATGATCGTGGTCCTGGCCGCCCTGGTTTTCCCGGGGCGGCTTTTCGCCCAAGGGACCGCCCCTGATTCCGCGCACGCGATGATTCCGGTGCGTGCGGATCAGCTGCCGGTGTTCCTGCATCCCGGCATCCTCCACTTCGCGCATCCCGACCAGCCGATGTTCGTCAACTCGCGGAACGTGAGGGCGCTCTACGTGAATGCGTGGGCGTTCTCGTCGCCCAAGCTCTGGTCGCTGGCGCGACTCGCCGACTCGACGGAGATCAACGCTCTGGTGGTCGACGTGAAGGACGACACCGGGTGCATGCTCTACCCTTCGCAGGTGCCGACCGCGGTCGAGATCGGGGCCAGTGCCTGCGCGCGGACCAAGAACGTCGAGGCCCGGCTGGACACGCTCCGCGCCCATCACATCTACACCATCGCGCGCATCGTGGTGGCCAAGGATCCGCGTCTCGCCGAGCGGAAGCCGGCGTGGTCGGTGAAGGACCGGCGCGGCGGACTGTGGCGAGACCGGATCAACATCGCCTGGGTGGACGCCTACAACGACTCGGTGTGGATCTACGCGGCGCAGCTCGCGCGCGAGGCCGTGGAGAAGGGCTTCAACGAAGTGCAGTTCGACTACGTGCGCTTCCCCGATGAGCCCCGGGAGCGGCTGGCCGAAGCGATCTTCCCGGCCAAGAAGCCGGGGGACACGGAGCGGGTCGCGGTGCGACGCCACGTGCAGCTGCTGGTAGACCGCGTGCGCGCCGCGGGCGTCCCTGCGACGTTCGACATCTTCGCGCTCACGGCCTCCACCACCAGCGGGGACCTGGGCATCGGCCAGGTGTGGGAAGACTTCGCCTCCGTGGCGGACGTCGTGTTGCCGATGGTCTATCCCAGCCATTACTATCCGGGCGCCTTCGGGTTTGCGCATCCCAACGGAGAGCCGTACCGGGTGGTGCGCGACGCGCTGCGGGACGCGCAGCAAAAGAGCCGGGACATTCCGAACGCGGCCACCATCCGGCCCTACCTGCAGGCGTTCACCCTCGGGCGGCGTAAGCCCCGGTACACGCCGCTGGAGATTCGCGAGGAGATTCGCGCGGCCGAGGAGCTCGGGATTACGTCGTGGGTCCTGTGGAACCCCCGGAGCGTCTATCAGCGCGACGCCCTGCGGCCTTTCCGCGCTACCAGCCACGCCGCTGAAACCGAAGCGGGCGTCGGCGAGTAGGTCACAGCACTTCACAATGGAGATGGGAATGCGGAAGGTCGGCGTGGGACTGGTACTCGCTGCCTGCGTCGCGGCGGCGTGCTCCTCGGGCAGCACCGGCGTGAGCCCGGACGGCATCGACGGCGCGGAGCTGGCGGCGGTCCGGTCCGCGCTGGGTCAGGCCCTCGCAAGCGACAGCTTCTATTCCGAGCTCTCGACCTTCGTGTTCCCCTTCATCGACCGGGCGACCAAGGCGGCCGAAGGGAGCGGAGATACCACCCGGCTCGTGGGCATCCTGCTCGACATCAGCGCGACGAAGGGCGACACGCCGGTGGTGGCCCGCTTCACCGGCCTGCTCGACTGGCGTCACTACCGTGCCGCCACGCAGACGGTGGACACCATCACGTTCCTTCTGGGCGCCGGTATCACGCCCCCCTTCACCGATTCCCTGAAGACCACATTCTCACCCGACTCGGCGGGCACCGGGGTGGGCTTCGTCCTGGCCCAGGCGACCGACTCGGTGCTGCAGACCTGGCTCACCCGCACCGGCGCCTTCCACGTCAGCAGTGCGAGCTTCGGTTCGACGCAGACCACCTCGCTGGGCAGTCTGCAGCTCTCCGTCTCCCACGGCACGATGAGCGGGGATTTCCATCTGACCGCGAAGCTCGTGCCCGACTCGTCGACGTCGGTCTCGGGGACGCGAAGTTTTTCAGGGGGAATTCAAGCCGTCAAGATCGCGATTACGGGGAAGCTGGCCGCGCCTCCGGCGCCGGCTCCCACTCGGTAATCACCCCGGCGATGGCCGAGGCGGCCACCGTGTAGGGATTGGCGAGGTAGAGCTGGCCCGGGCCGGAGCGGCCCGGAAAGTTGCGGTTGATGGCCGAGATGGTGACTTCATCCTTGGTGCGCGAGACCCCGGGACCCGCGTTGATGCAGGCGCCGCAGGAAGGCTCGAGGAACGTGGCTCCCACCTGCCGGAAAATGTCGAGATAGCCCTGTTCCTCGCAGTACCGCTTCACATCCTGTGATCCCGACTGAATGAAGAATTTCACGCCCGGCGCGACCTTGAGGCCTTTGTCCACGGCTTCCTTGAGCACCAGGGCATACATGTCCATGTCTTCTTTCTTGCCCGCGGTGCACGATCCGGCGTAGGCGATTTCGACTTTCACCGGGGCGCCGAGCTCGTCGATGTACGCGCCGTTCCCCGGATCACCGGGGAGGGCGACCATCGGCTTGAGCTGCGACGCGTCGATCTCGATCACCTCGCAGTACTCGGCCTC
>DATBCM010000212.1:0-3868 GCA_036270455.1 Gemmatimonadales bacterium
CTCGGACAGCTGGATAACCCATAGAGGCCGGATGCTGCGGCGAACAAACCTACGTACGAAATTCCCAGCACGATGGCGGCAGAGGCTTGAAGGGAGTGGTCCTGCTCCGAGAGCAGGAAAAGCACCACCGGAATCCAGCCAACCCAGAGAGCAAGCCTCAGACCTCGGAAGAACCTCAAGCGCCGCCAGGGGTGTTCCGGTGTCGTCATGTGCTAGGTGCCTACCAAGTTCCGATGGCAAGCCCGCGTCATGGACACCGCCCGAACGGCCGCGATCACTGCTCCGGCCCCTATAAACGCGTACCTGGTGTTTGCGCGCAAAGGGTTTGTTGCTGGCACCCTCCCCCGCGATCAATGCTCCAACGGTCAACTCGTATATGAGAAACCCTCCGAGCGCCCCGCCCACCGTTCCCAGGGCTACCACGACTACCGGGCTGTGGCGGCAGAACAAAGGCGAATCTCTGATCGCGAGATCACTATTCATGGAAGTGGGAGGGAGCAGAAAAGCTGTCGGCGCGTACGGGGTGATCGTGGGCGGCAGTCGCTGCCCTTCGACGGCACGCCAGGGAGTCGTGACGGTGACCACCAAGACGAAGGCAAGCGGTGCCCGGCTCATCATCTCTCCTCCGTGGCGCCGATTACACTGCCGCGGGGGTGTTCGCGACGCGACGGACCCACCGCCAGTGCGTACCGAACAACACAATGGCGATGATCAAGAACGCGCAGCTGGTCGTGAGCGCCTTCGATGTCTCATACCGCGTGGCGGTAATGCGGTCAGCGACGAGTGCGTCGTAGCGCTTCCGGAGTGTCGCCTCTGACGTGGTGTCAGGTGGAGACTGAGGCGTGCGGGGGAACATCGACTCCCTCACGACACTTGCTTTGTATCCCTCGAACGACGTGAGCTGCACTCCGAAGGCCAGGTCCGATTGAAGTGGGTTGGCCCGCTGGAAGAGGTTGTCCAGAATCGCCGAGAGGCTCATGAGACCGATGACGAGGGCCACGAGACACACCGTGTAGCCGTAGAACTGAGCAACGCGATTCGGCTTGTCCACGTCATCCCCCCGGAGTGCGATAATTGCCGTTGCAATGAGCCAGACGAGGAATAGCAGAAACAGGACCGGTCGCAAAAAAAAGGACGGCCCTGCCATATGATCCCCAATCATCACGGTGTTCATGACCCTGAACCGGTGCTCAGCCTCATCGCACGAGAATCGTGTCCGTGATCGTCGGCTCCATGCCAGAATGCGTGATCACCACGATCGCACGTCCCGCGACGACGCCTCTGAAGCGATACAGCTGACGCGGCCCCGCTGGTGTGTTTGGCCCGATGATCGAGTCGCCCAGAAACACCACCGCGCTACTCGAGATCGTGGGCATTTGATATGAACCCGGGCCAACGGTCCCGACCGTGAGGTCCAGTTGCTGACCGACCTCGAGCGATAGCGTCTGGCTGCTGTCGCTCTTGATTTCCAGGGGATTGGTGCCGCACGCGACGAGCCCGATGAGGGCGAGTGACAGAATGATCGAGGTCTGCTGAGCGGTCATAGGTACCTCCTAACGTTTCTAACGGCTCCGACGCTTCAAATGCGAGTCCACCAGGACGAGGTCCACACCCGCACGCCAGCAGCCGAAATGCGGAGGTGCACCCGGCCACCGGTGCCCGACCCCCGAAGGTCTGCATGAAGACGCTCCACATTGAGCGTCACATCCCCGTGACCCTGATTGTCCTCGGCCAGCAGGACCAGTGAGTCCCCGGATATCTCGAGCGTCGCGGGCGCCGAGAATCGGCGAGTAGTCCCCGTCAAGGAATCGGGGCCGTGCACAAAGCGCAGCGCGACGACGCTCCCCGGCGTGCTGGCGTTGACGGTGATCCGAAAGACCGACGGTGGAAGGTGAGCAGATCGGTAAGGCGCGCTGAACCCGGCCAATCCAATACCGAGGAGTGCTACCAACGAGCTGGTTCTCATGGACCCGCCTTCCAATCCGAGACTTCAGGTCACCCTTCGACTGCAGACCGGCACCGACTGAACATACCGCCCAATCTGCGCAGGTACCATACCCACCGACCCTACGAGGTTCTGGCAGGCTCTGGAACGAAGACAGTCTCAGCGGCGACCACTTCAACGCACAGCGTGACGGTCCGCCCCTGCCCCCTGGTCCGGTGCACGACCCCGGCCGGCACGGTGACCGCCTGCTGGGGACCCAGAGTGACGACGGTTCCGTCACCGAGCTCGATCACCAACGACCCCTCTACGACCAGAAACAGCTCGTCGGACTTGGGGTGCGCGTGCCACGGGTACTGCCCGCTCAAGACGCCGAGGCGCAGGCAGTGCTGGTTTACTTGCAACAGCACCTGATTGCGCCAAGCCTGGGTTACCGCTCCAGCTTCTCGACCGATGTCGACTACGGTGAGTGGGCCATAGCGTACCGGTTCGTCGGTATAGGCACTGGGAGTGGTGGAAATGTCAGCCACGGGATGCGTTCTCCGGAAACGTGAGGCGGAGTGGCGGGAGCGTGTAGGAATCGAACCTACCAAAGTCCTTGCGGACTCCAGCTGGTTTTGAAGACCAGTCGGACCACCAGACCCGATCCGCCCCCGCGCAATGGCTCAGCCGGCCAGCAGGTAATTCGGCCGGTGATACGCCAGCTGGAAGCCCAGCCGGATCATGTTGTGATACGAAGGATTGGGAAGCGCCGGAAGGTCCTGGCTCGTTTCCGTGACGAACCACTGACATCCCAGGCGTGCGCCATCCACCAGCCGGCGCGCCAAGAGGGCGCTTTGCGCCCCGCGGCGGCGCGCTGCCTCGAGCGTCCCGGCCACGCCCAGCCAGCCGACCGGTCCCTGCACATAGAGCGCCGCGGCGCCCACCGGTTCCCCGTCGTCCACCGCGAGGTAGTGATGCCAGCTCGGCCGCCCCACCAGGGACGCGATCCAGGGCTCCCGGGCCTCGGGCATGGCGAACGCCGTCCGCGTGACTCGCGCCACCGCCGCTGCGTCCTTCTCCCCCGCGTGCTCGATCCGTAGATCGGTCCGCACCTCGGGCACGTCTCCCACCGGCCGGTACACCTTGCTCCAGCTGTCCCGGCGCACCAGCCCATGCTCCTTGAGCCAGTCCGGCAACTCGTCGGGCTCGGCAGCCGGCGAGACCTGCACTCCCCAGTGCTTCAGTTTGGTCGACCTGAAGGGCGCGAGACAATCGTCGATCTCCTCCCGCGTCGCCGCCGGAAGGCCCGCCCCGATCACCCGGTTGAAGAGCAGGATGTCGATCGTCGGTACCTGGAGAATCCAGCCACCTTCCCGACGCTCCGACCACGCGCCCCATTCCCGGGGCGCGGCCGCCAGCATGTCCGCGAAGGCCTGCGCCTCCGTGAACTCGATCAGATCGGAGATCTCGGCGCTGATCGTCACCCGGCCGCCGCGATGACCTCGATCTCGACCCGCGCGTTTCGCGGCAACCCGGCCGCCGCGACCGTCGACCGCGCCGGCTTGTGATCACCGAAATGCTTCGCGTAGACCTCGTTCATGGCCTGGAAGTCCGCCATCTCCGCCAGAAATACCGTCGTCTTCACCACGCGGTCGAGCCCCGAGCCCGCAGCTTTGAGCACCGCCGCCAGATTCTTCAGCACCTGCTCGGTCTGCTCCGCGACCGTCGTCCCCACGATCTCCATCTTTTTGGGATCGAAGCCCACCTGCCCCGCCGTGAACACGAAGCCGTTCGCGATGATCGCCTGGCTGTAGGGGCCGATCGCCCCGGGCGCCTGATCGGTCGCCACCACCTTGAGTGCCATGCTAGAAGAGTCCCTCGATGGTCCCGTCCGGATGCAACCGGATCTTCTGGGCCGCCGGCTCCTTGGAAAGGCCCGGCATG
>DATBCM010000213.1:0-6298 GCA_036270455.1 Gemmatimonadales bacterium
CTGTGCACGGCATCCGCGGAGCGGCGCCACCCGGCCGTGAGGGTGCCCCGCGCGTCCCCGGCCAGGGGACCCGAGAGCCACAAGTCCTGCCAGTAGAACGTCTCGCCGTCCGAGTCCCCCGCTCCCGTGACCGACGTGCCGAAGCCCGGACGGACGGCGGCCCGCAGGATCCGCTCCAAGTCACGGGCGCCCGCGTCCTCCGGCGCCACCGCGCGCGCCCGGTCCACATAGGCGCGGGCCAATCCGGGCTCGCCCTTCCAGTAGAGCGTCTGCGCCAGTCCCACGAGGAGCGTGGCGTCATCCGGATGTTCCGCCAGGGCCGAGCGCCAGAGGCCTTCGGCGCGATCCAGGTCCCCCGCCCACGCGACGCTCTGCGCCCGGCCGGTGAGCGCGTCGACGCGGCTCGAGTCGCGGGTGAGCGCGGTGTCGTAGAGCGCCACGGCGTGGGCCGTGCGTCCGGCCCAGGACAGGACCCGGGCGTGCGCGACCATCAGATCGGTGTTGGCGGGATCGAGCTGGCGGGCGCGCGCGAAGCGCTGGAGGGAGCGATCGACGTGGTTATCCCAGCTGTCGAGGAGGGCGAGACGCCAGAGGGCCCGTTCGTTGAGCGAATCGGTTCCCAGTACCTGCTCGTACAGAGCCCGGGCCTGCGCGAAGTCGCCGGCGACGAAGGCCGAATCCGCGCGCAGGATCTGCCCCGCCGCCGGAGCGGGGGCCGCGGCGAGCAGGGCGACGACGACGAATCCGAGAACCCGTTTCACCATGTGCTCCACAGATCGCGGATGGCAAAGTATGCGGCCTTGAGCCGCTCATGCGACACCGGCGCCTCCCATCCTGACCACCGGTACGCCGCCCCCGGCACGAGATGGTCAGCCTCGGCACCTGACGCTCTCAGCCGGGCGACGCCGAACCGGAACCCACTGGTCGTGTCGGTCTCGAAGCCCAAGCGCGTCGAGATGCGGGTGAGGACCCGTCGGGAGCTGGGATCGGTCACGTTCAGGAGCCCCCAGGGAATGCGGACCTCGATCAGCCCCTCGTTCCGGTCCCCATACCAGTCGGACAGGGTGGAGGCGGCCTCGGTGCCGAACCGGAGCCGGCCCCGGTCGGCCCCCGCCGCGGAGAAGGTCTGTCCATCCCGGCCGATGCGCCAGCGATTGGACGTCACCCACATCGAATCCCACACGCCCGTCCGGCTCGTTTCCGTCACCCGGGCCCCGTACTGATAGAAAGCGTCGAGGGCCGTCGCCCCCATCCCCGGCCTGGGCACGAGATAGGGACTGTACCAGGGCGCCACCCACATCCGGCCGGCGCTGTCCGCCAGGGTCAGCGCGAACTCATACCCGATCGAGTCGGGAGTCTTGAGGCCCGGGAGCACGAACTGCCCCCGGTTGCGCCCATACGTGTCGATTCCCAGCACGTAGCGCCCGCTGTTGGGAGGCGGGCCCTCGATGGCCAGGTAGAGGTACGCGGCATCCGATCCGACCCGGAGGTTGATGGCGTCGTCGTGCGCCAGCGACTGCAGTGCGCGCCACTTGCCGGGGTCGCCGCCCAGGACCGGCAAACTCGCGGTGTCGCCCGCGTACTCTCCCAGCAGTCCGTAGTTCTGCTCCGCATCCATCGCGTTGTGCCACAGCCGGGTCCGCTCGGCGGGCGTCTCCAGATCGATCACCGGCCAGTTGTGCTTGAACCACTCGTCGATCCAGGAGAAGAGCACCCCGCCGGCGAGTCCCGCCTCTTTGATCTCGGTGGTGAGGCGGACGTCGTATTTCGCCTGCGCTTGTTCGTCGTGCCCCCCATGATCCATGCCTTCGGGTTGCCGGTGCGCGTCCCCGCGCGACGAGGGCACGCCGTACTCCGCGATGACGACGGGCATCCCCGGGTAGTGCGCCTTCAGGTCCAGCAGATACCCGAAGTAGTGAGAGGGACCGAACGAAGAACGGGCCTTCCCGTACTCCGGATCCTGGTTCATGAAGTCGGGATAGTAGGGGTACGCGTGGTACGAGACGTACCACCCGCCGAGGTTCGCCGCCGTCCGCTGCACGAGGGCGGCATCGAGGGCCACGGCGTCGTTGTCGTACTCCTTCAGGGCTGGATTCGCCGGCGTCCCGCGCGCGCGCCGCAGCGCCACTTCCTCCGCGGCGGTGGCTTCGGTCGGGTGATGGAGGGGATCGAGCGTCGGCCAGTTGGTATACGCGATCGGCCGGGAGGCGTGATAGAGATCCCACTCGAGCCCCAGCATCGTGTCGCACTGTGCCGCCATCCAGCGATCGGCCGGCGTGCCATGGGGCAGGGTGAGGAAGCGCCCCGCGAACGTCGTGTCTCCCGGGTGCAGCGCATCGAACGCGACGATGGTGGCAGGCTCCCACTCGCGGCCGACGAGGTAGGCGAGCGTGTGGGCGGAGACGTCGGCGTCGTAGTGGCCGTACGCATGACCGGGGCGCGCACCGATGAGGGCGTGCCCGTGAACGAGGTCCACCACCCGGCGCATCTCGGCCAGAAAATCCGCGTGCCAGGCGGGATTGTCATAGTCATTCCGCGGGGGCGGTTCGGCCCACACACCCTGCATCAGCCAGAGCGCCTGGTCCGGGTGCGCGACGTTCCAACTCTCCAGGGCCCGGTAAAAGACCGGCGGGTGCACCGTATAGACGCGGACGACGTTCGCGTGCGCCGCCGCCATCAATGACAACCACCGCGTATACGTGGACTCCGCCTGCGGAAACTCGGTCGGGAATTTCCCCGGCAAGGCGGCGCCGAGGTTGATGCCACGTAGGTAGAACGGGATCCACCCGGCGGGAGTCTGGATCTCGAACCGCTCCCCTGAAGTGCGCGCCGGCACCTGGGGGGAGGCGGGGCGCTCCATCGCGGGGAGGGGAGGTGCGACGCCGAGGGCGAGGAGCTCGGACAGCGCGTCCGCGTAGCCGGGCGCGATCTTCAGGGCCCGCTGGAACGCGGTCACGGCCTCGTCGCGGTGCCCCAGACGGCGGGAAACCATCCCCAGTCCGTACGCGGCGTCCGCGTCCATCGAATCGGCGGTTCCGGCGCTGCGAAAGCTGGCGCCGGCGTCTTCCAGTCGCCCCAGCCGCAGGAGCGCGAACCCCAACCCGGTCTTCGCTCCCCGGATGTCGGGGCAGAGGGAGTCGGCCACCGCGTAGGCCCGGGCCGCCACCTGCGCCTGGTCGGCCCGGTAGGCGCGCGCCCCCTGATCGAGAGCCGCTCGGGCGGCGGAATCCTGGGGGCAGAGCGAATGAAGGAAGAGGACGGCCGGGAGGAGCATATCCACGCCAAATATACGATTAGATTCCCGGCCCTATGGCACACGCACACAGTCTCGGCTTTCCGTCTCTGGGCGCAGCCCGCGAGTTGAAGCGAGCGACCGAGGGTTACTGGGCGGGCAAGCTTCCCGCCCGGGACTTGCTCGAAACCGCGAAGTCCCTTCGTGCCCGGCACTGGACCATGCAGCGGGAGGCCGGCATCGAACTGATCCCGGTCAACGACTTTTCCCTGTACGACCGGATGCTGGACACCTGCGCGCTGGTCGGTGCGGTGCCGCCGCGCTATGCGCTCCGAGCGGGTTCGCTCGTGGATTTGGACACCTACTTCGCGATGGCCCGCGGCAGTCAGGGCAAGGGCCGCGACGTGGTGGCGATGGAGATGACGAAGTGGTTCGACACGAACTACCACTACCTGGTCCCCGAGCTGGCGGCGGGTCAGCACTTCGCCCTCTCCTCCACCAAGCCGATGGACGAGCTGCGTGAGGCCCGCGCCCTGGGCATCAACGCGAAGCCGGTGCTCATCGGACCCGTCACCTTCCTGCTCCTCTCCAAGACCACGGGGACGGGGGATCGCCTGGGTCACCTCGACGCGCTGCTGCCGGTGTATGCGGAGGTGCTGCGGCAGCTGAAGAGCGGCGGGGCGGAGTGGGTGCAGATGGACGAGCCGACGCTCGCGCTCGATCGCACCGAGGCCGAGCTCAAAGCGTTCGCGCGGGCCTATGGGTACCTCGCGAAGGAAGCGCCCGGCATCAATCTCCTCCTCACGACCTACTTCGCCGGCTTGGCGGACAACGCCGCGACGGCCCACGCGCTGCCGGTGGCAGGCGTGCACCTCGATCTGGTGCGGGGCGGCGGCGACCTGGACCGGGTCCTGGAGAAATGGCCCGCGGGCCGGGTCCTCTCGGCCGGGGTGGTGGAGGGGCGGAACATCTGGCGGAGCGACCTCGAGGTGCAGCTGTCGACGCTGGAGCGGATCCGCGACCGCCTGGGCGCGATGTCGCTCTGGGTGGCGCCTTCGTGCTCGTTGCTGCACGTGCCGCAGGATCTCGATCTCGAGCAGCGGCTGAATCCGGAGCTCAAGCAGTGGCTCGCCTTCACGAAGCAGAAGCTCGCGGAGGTCGCGACGCTCACCAAGGCGGTGAATGACGGCCGCGCCTCGGTGGCGACCGCGCTGGCCGACAGCCGGAAGGCGGCCGAATCGCGACGGACGTCCCCTCGGATTCACCGCGAGCAAGTGCGGGCCCGGGTGACGGCGGTGAAACCCGCGGATGAACGGCGATTGTCCGCTTTCGGCCTGCGCCGGGCGCGGCAGGTACAGCTCCCGGCGTTTCCTACGACCACGATCGGCTCGTTCCCGCAGACGGCCGAGGTCCGGAACGCGCGGAAGAAACTGCACGACGGGACCTGGACGACCCTCGAGTACGACCGGTTCGTCGAAGGCGAGATCAACCGGACCCTCAAGATCCAGGAGGATCTGGGACTCGACGTGCTGGTCCACGGCGAGTTCGAGCGGAACGACATGGTGGAGTACTTCGGCGAGCAGCTGGACGGCTTCGCGTTCACGGAGCACGGCTGGGTGCAGTCGTACGGGTCCCGCTACGTGAAGCCGCCGATCATCTACGGGGACGTCGAGCGGCCCGCGGCCATGACGGTGCGGTGGAGCGCGTACGCCCAGTCGCAGACCCAGAAGCCGGTGAAGGGCATGCTGACGGGGCCGGTCACGATTCTCCAGTGGTCGTTCGTCCGGAACGACCAGCCCCGGTCGGACACGGCGGTGCAGATCGCCCTCGTGATCCGGGATGAAGTGCGCGATCTCGAAAAGGCCGGCATCCGCGTCATCCAGATCGACGAGCCCGCGCTGCGCGAGGGCATGCCGTTGAAACGCGCCGAGCAGGGGGCGTATCTCGGCTGGGCGGTGCGGGCGTTCCGGCTCGCGACCAGCGGTGTGGCGGATGCGACCCAGATCCACACCCACATGTGCTACAGCGAGTTCAACGAAGTGGTGCGCGTGATCGCCGACATGGACGCGGACGTCATCTCCATCGAGAACGCCCGCTCCGGATCGGAACTCCTGCGCGCGTTCCGGGAGTTCAAGTACCCGAACGAGATCGGTACCGGCGTCTACGACATCCACTCGCCGCGCGTGCCGTCGGTGGAGGAGATGGTCACGCTGTTGCGGGCGGCCCGCGAGGTCCTGGATGAGCGGCAGGTATGGGTCAACCCTGACTGCGGCCTGAAGACCCGGGGCTGGCCGGAGACCATGGCCTCACTCACCAACCTCGTGGCGGCGGCGAAACAGCTACGCGGTTGAAGCTTGTTTCCGCCTCCCCCACCACATCAGGGGACCGGTGAGCGCCATCAGGGGCAGCGCGAGACTCGCCAGGGCGGCGAGAATTCGCGTTGGCCACCCCCATAACTCTCCCGTGTGAATCTCCCGATTCCACATCCGGGTCATGCGATACGCCACCGGCGCGGTGCGGGATGAAAGCACTTGCACCGGTCGGCCTGAGCACGCGGCGAGGAATACGAGGGTGCGGCCGGCGGGCGTGACGTCCTCTGGAAACTTGAATTGAGCGCGGACGGGCACAGCAGGATCGTCCGGCACGCCGATCACCGTCGCGCGCGCACCAGGCACTTGTGCCCGGGCGACCGACAGCAGCGTGTCTGCGCCGAGGATGGGGCGGCCTTGGCACTCGGGCACCGTTCGGGGAAACGGGGGCGTTGGATGTGCGCCAGTGATCCGGTACGCCAGGGATGACGCGCCCTCGTTCCAGTGAATCACAAGGCCGGTGCCCGCAAGCACGAGCAGAAAGACCCAGACGAACGCGCCGACAGTTTGGTGGAGATCGAAGGCCAGCCGCCACCCGGTGGCGCCGGGGCGGACCCGGACAATTTTCGCGGGCCACCAGAGGATCAGCCCGGAAATGGCGAGCAGCGCGAGCAAAACCCCACTCCATCCGGTGATCGTGTTTCCCAACCGCCCCGCCAGAAACCGCGTGTGGAACTGGTGCACGTAGGCCACCGCC
>DATBCM010000214.1:0-5729 GCA_036270455.1 Gemmatimonadales bacterium
GAGGCCGAGCCGCTGGAGCATGCCTTTGGAGAAGGCCCCTACGCGGCGGTCACGATGTGGCGTGAGCCCGACCAGATCGAGCACTTCAGGGACACGGTCCCGGAGGGCCGCGGCGGACATACCACAGAGTTGCCCATGGAGGCGGATCAGCTCGGCGGCGCTCAGCCAGTCATAGAAGCGAAAATCCTCGGGCAGGAAGCCAATCTGCCGGTGCATCTCCACATCGGTCGGAGGTGCGCCAAGGACGAAGGCTTGGCCCCCGGTGGGGTGCACCAAGCCGAGCAGCATCTTGATCGACGTGCTTTTCCCGGCGCCATTCGGGCCCAAGAACCCAAAGATCTCACCCCGCCGGACCGTGAGGGACAACTTGCTCACGGCCACGTGAGAGCCGAAGACCTTTCGGAGGTCCCGGGTCTCAATGGCGTAGTCGGTGGAGGACGCGGCAGTCACTGGTGGATCAATTCACGGATGCGGCAAGGGGTGCCCCGTCGGCGGCGCTGCCGTAGCCACTGAGGGAGTACAGGACGCCGTTCTTGGCCCAGATCAGTACGTAGGTGGGGCCACGTCTGCCGGCGGTGCTCAGGAGGATAGCTCTAGCCCCTGCCACCTCCAGGGTGTCATAGGACCGCGTGAACCGTGGGATCGGTAGCGAGAGGGCGGACGGTGCATCAAACGTTCCCTCGATCACCCGGGACTCGGTCGGGCTCATCCCCGACAGCTCCAGCGCAATCTCCTCGAGTGGTCTCACATTCAAGCCGGGTGGGAGCCCGAGAGACGCCGCCGGATATTCGGCGAGGACCACGCAATCCGCGTTGTCAGCCGAGGGAGGCGGGGGGCCTTGGACCTGGTTCTGGAGCGTGTTCGCGGGAGCGGGGCAATGCCCGTATTGGGCTCGGATGCCGCGGGCCGTGTGAATCGTGACCACGGTTCCATCCGCAGCTCGTCCGACATCGGTCACCTGCACCCCCGCTTGAGTGAGTATGGTCACGAGCTGTGAGCGGTTGATGGTCAGTGCGATGGTGTGGGCACCGGTGACGACCAAGGTTGGGCCATCCTTACGTCCATGAATCAGTGCCGCATCAAATCCCGCCAGCCGGCTGGCGGTTCCGGCATCCTTCACCGCCTGGTCCTGCTCATTGACAGTTACGCTCGCTGTCTCGGCGAGCATTCGGCTGACCGCGCTCAAAATTGGGCGATTCGCGTCAGGTCCACCGAGGGAGGGGTTATTGACACTGACTGGATTTGGCTTTGCGATGCGAAGGGAGTCGAAGGCCTGTCGCGTAAGGCCGGAACCCGTGCTCGCGATCACGAACAAGATGATCACAATCACCGCGATGGTCAGGGACCGGGGTCGCGAATTCGCCCCTTCGGTGGAGTACTCCGCCACAACGATGTTACCCACGTGAGATGTTGGGCGAAGACTACGGTGCCGACCTTACGCTCCCCTGACACTCGACGCGCGAGCGCCATCGAGAACCCAGTAGCTTGGTCACTTCGGCTTCACAGAACTGACCCCGAACACCCCGCGCTTCTGTCGCGATCGGGCCCAACTATCCCGGCAACCTCCCCGGTCACAAAGGACGCCCGTGTCTGACCAGAAAGAAATCGAGTTCACCTACTCGCTCATCGACAAGATCTTCCGGCTGAGTTTGGGCGAGGGGGCGGACTACAGTTGCGCCAGGTACGAGGGCGATTTCTCGCTCACCCTCGAGCAGGCCCAGCACCGGAAGCATGTATTCATCGCGGAGAGTCTGGGGGTCGGTGCCGGTGCCCGGGTGCTCGATATGAGTTGCGGGTGGGGGCCGCTACTGACCCATGTCCGGAGCCTGGGAGCTCAGGGGGTCGGTCTCACCCTTTCCACGGCGCAGGCGAAAGCGTGCCGCCGGAACGGGCTGGAGGTGCACGTCATGGACTGCCGCAACGTCGATCGCGACGCCTTCGGCGGTTTCGACGCCGTCGCGAGCGTCGGCGGGTTCGAGCACTTTTGCTCCGAGGCCGAGTACCGCGCGGGCCGCCAGGAAGACATCTATCGAGACTTGTTCCGGCGGGTGGCCACGTTGCTGCCAAACCGGGGACGGTTCTATCTCCAGACCATGGTTTTTGGCCGGAACATGATCCCAGCCAATCAAGTGAGCGTGCACGCCCCGCCTGACTCAGACGGCTTCATGCTGGGACTCATGTCGAAGCAGTTCCCGGGCTCCTGGCTTCCCTATGGTAAAGATCAGATCGAGCAGACCGCCGAGCCCCTGTTTCGGCTGGTCTCGGCGAGCAGCGGGCGGCTCGACTACATCGAAACCATCAAACAGTGGCGCAAACGGTTCGCGGCCCCCAGCCTGAAGAAATTCCTCCTGAAACTGTCGCTTGCCCCACGGTACTTCACGAGCGCCGACTTCCGTCTGGCGTTCACGTCCGGCATCAGCTCCAACACCGTGTGCTTCCAGCGCGAGTTGATGGATCATTTCCGACTGGTGTTCGAAAAGCGGTAAGCCCCACGATGGGGCCTTTTTTCGTCCCCAAAACCCCTTGGAAATACAGGTGCAAAACGGAACTGCCGTCCGGCGCTTGCCGGATCCGCCGTTTCTGGCCAAGCTAGCGCCGTCGTCCGTACCGCTGGCCCTGGGCACCTTTGACCCGGAGGGTTGTCAATGCGTCCCTGCGCACTTGCGCTCGCACTCGTTTGTGTCGTTCCCGCCGTCACCGCAGCTCAGAATCGGCTGATCACCGGCCGCGTCACCAATGCGGTGACGAAAGATTCGGTCGCCGGGGCGAGCGTATCCGTCCTGGGCACCGCGGTCGCCGCCGTCACCGGCGACAAGGGGGTGTTCACACTGTCGGCGCCCGCCGGACCGATCACACTGCTGGTGCGCATGATCGGGTACAAGCGAGCGCAGGTCGACGTCGCGGCCGATCAATCGGCGGTGGATATCGTGCTCCAGCCCGACATCTTCCACCTCGATGCCATCGTCGTGACCGGTCTCGTCTCCGGTGTAGAGCAACGGAATCTCGCGAACGCGGTCACGACGGTGCAGAGCGATGAGCTCAGCCGGGCGCCGACGGGGACGCTCGAGAGCGCGCTGCAAGGCAAGGTGCCGGGCGCCCTCATTCAGATGAACTCCGGCGCGCCCGGCGGCGGTGGTCAGATCAACCTCCGGGGCGTGACCACCATCAACGCCGGCGTCGACCCGCTCTTCGTGGTAGACGGCATGGTGATTTCGAACGACGCGCTGGCCAGCAACATGAACGCCGTGACTGCGGCCGGTGCGGGCGGGAACTCCTCCAGCCAGGACAACCCGGTCAACCGGCTCGCTGATCTCAACCCCGCCGACATCGACCATATCGAGATTCTGAAGGGGGCGTCCGCGGCGGCCATCTACGGGTCGCAGGCCGCGAACGGGGTCGTGATCATCACCACGAAGCGCGGACAAGCTGGGAGGCCGCGTTACTCCATGACCCAGCGGTTCGGGGAGTCGCGAGTCTCCAATCATCTTGGATCCCGCGTCTTCAAGGACTCGGCCGAAGCGGTGTCGGTCTTCGGGCACGACTCGCTGGTCGGCGTGCTGTGTCGCGGCGGGTGTCCGAACTACGACAACGAGGGGGCGTTGTTCGGAAACCACCCCCTGTCGAGCGAGACCGACGCCAGCGTGTCGGGCGGAACCGGGTCGACGAACTACTTCCTGTCCGGGCTGGTGAAGCACGACGGCGGGGTCGCGTCGAGCACCGGGTACAACAAGCAGACGATTCGGGCCAATCTGGATCAGTTCCTCGGCAGCCGGCTGCGGTTCAGTCTCAATACCCAGGTGATCCACAGCGAAGCGGACCGGGGGATTTCGAACAACGACAACACCGGCACGAGCACGTTCCTGGTGCTGCCGTTCACGCCCAGCTTCCTCAACCTGCAGCCGACCAACGGCGTCTACCCCTTCAATCCGTTCGCGCCGAGTAACCCGCTGCAGACGTTCGCCCTACTCCAGAACACTGAGAAGTTGTGGCGGGTGCTCGGGTCGGGGAGCTTGAATTACGATGTGTTCACCACGCCCACCCAGCATCTGCAGGCCACACTGCAGGGTGGCGTCGACTACTTCAACCAGCAGAACGACATTCTGTCGCCGCCGGATCTGCAGTTCGAACCGGCCGACGCGCTTCCGGGAACGATCGTGCTCGGGAAGGCGGCGGAACATGTCCTCAGCCTGTCGGGTGGGTTGAACCACAAGTTTTCACCGGCCTCGGGGGTGTTCACGGCCACGACGTCTGCCGGCTACCAGTACGTGGATCAACAGCTCGATCAGACCAGCGTTGTGGGTCGGAATTTCCTGGCCGGAGCGTCCGACGTGCAGCAGGCGAGCAGCATCGTCCTGACTCAGTTCCTCGAGCCGATCCGGAGCTTCAGCCTGTACGGTCAGGAAGAGGTGCTGACTATGCAGGATCGGCTCCTGCTGACGCTCGGGCTCCGGGGTGACCGGTCGAGCGTGAACGGCGACCCGAGCAAGTACTACCTGTTCCCGAAAGCGTCGGCCTCCTATCGCTTCATCGCGCCGATGCAGGGCGTGGACGAGATCAAAGTCCGCGGGGCGTGGGGACAGACCGGCAATCCCCCGCTCTTCGGCGTGAAATTCAACCCCGATACCACCGGGATTATCGGCGGGCTCTTCGGGACCTCCGTCTCCACGCAGGCCGGCGATCCGAGCATCCGGCCGGAGACGAACACGGAGATCGAGGCCGGGATCGACGCCACGCTCGGCAATCAGTTCGCCACCGTGGGCATCACCGCCTACCAGAAGAAGGTGACGAACCTCATCCTCACCCAGACCCTCGCGCCAAACACCGGCCAGGGCACGCGGGTCTTCAACGGCGGGGAGCTGCGGAATCACGGGCTCGAGCTTTCGGTGGAACTGAACCCGCTCCGGTCGGCGAGCGCGAACTGGATCTTCCGGACCACGTTCTTCACCAACAACAGCCTGGTCGAGCAGCTCCCGGTGCCGGCCTTCCAGACCGGCGGATTCGGCACGGGGCTGGGCGCCTTTCAGATCGAGCAGGGCAAGTCGGCCACGCAGATTGTGGGGAAGGACTCGACGGGGAAGGTGGTGGTGGTCGGGGACGCCAACCCGAAGTTCCAGATGTCGTTTTCGAACGACATCACCTGGCACCGCTGGTCAGTTGGATTCCTCTGGGACTGGAAGCGCGGGGGGGACATCATCAACCTCACCCAGCTGCTGTATGATGCGGGGCAGAACAGCCCGGACTGGAGCACTGGCGGCATCGCGCGCATCACCTCGTTCGGGAAGGGGAATACCCAACCCTACGTCCAGGACGGGTCGTATCTGAAGCTGCGCGAGCTCTCCATCTCATACCTGGTGCCGCAGGACGTCGCGACCCGCCTGTTCGGCGGCTCGGTCCAGGACGTTCGCTTCACCCTGGCCGGACGGAATCTCATCACCATCACACCCTATCAAGGAATGGATCCCGAGGTCTCGAACTTCGGGAATCAGGCCATCGCGCGGAACATCGACGTCGCTCCGTTCCCGCCCAGCCGCAGCTTCTTCTTCTCCATCGACCTGGGGCTCTGACCATGCGCACCCAACCCATGATCAAGACGAAGCTCCCGATCGCCGCCCTGTGCGCTGGGCTGGCCCTGGGGGCCTGTAATCTCGATATCACGAATCCGAATACGCCGACCCAGATCGGCGTGAACCCATCGGCGGACGAAGTGGCGGCCGCCGTCGTCGGCGTCA
>DATBCM010000215.1:0-7447 GCA_036270455.1 Gemmatimonadales bacterium
CCTGCATGCCGGAGTTGATGTCTACGGTGTTGACGATCACGGGGGGGTCGAGATCGGCGAAGGTCGAGTCGCCCACCAGCGAGCGGATGAGGTGCTCGAGGGGCTCGCGGCGGAAGAGCGCCGGGGAGTGCATGCGCTTGAACGCCATGTCGGCGTGGGCGACGGCGAAGACATCCTTCCGCTTCAAGGCGAGGGCCATGTCCCGGAGCTCCGGGATGCTGCGCCCCGACGCCCAGGCCGCTCCGATCAGTGATCCGACACTGGACCCGATGATGTGCGACGGCCGGAGGCCCCGCTCCACCAGCGCCTGCAGCACGCCGATGTGGGCCAGTCCTTTCATGCCGCCCCCGCCCAGGACGAGGGTGAATTCCGTGCCGTCGTTCACTCAGGTATCCGCTTGTTTCGAGAGGTACTCTCCGGGTAAGGTAGAAGAGTCCCCAGCACATGCGCCACTAGGGCGCGAGGCCGTTTCATGACCGATGTTGTTTCGCATCCGACCCGTGTGAAAGCCGTGCGCGAATCCCTGCGCACCCTGCGAACCACCGAGTTTCCGTGGACCGCGGATACGGTCTATTTGAACAACGCCTCGATCGGCCCGCTCCCGGAGCGCACCCGCCGCTACCTGGACCAGTTCAACGCCAAGCGCACCGCTCCGCACCTGCTTCCCGACCGCGACATCTTCGCCGGCCTCGCCGCCACGCGGGAGGCGGTGGCCCGCCTGATCAACGCCGAGGCGGGGGAAATCGCGCTGGCGACGAACACCAGCTACGGAGTGAATGTCGCCGCCACCTCGCTGCCCATCGCCGCGGGGGAGGTGGTACTGGTGTCGGACCGGGAATTCCCGGCCAACATGTATCCGTGGCTGATGCTGGAGAAGCGCGGCGTCGTGATCGAGACCGTGCCGACCACCAAAGAAGGGTGGCCCGACGAGGCCCACATCCTGGAGCGGTTGCGGGATCCGAAGGTCCGGGTGCTCGCGATCTCGTTCGTGCAGTTCGCCAACGGCTTCCGCGCGGACTTGAAGAAACTCGGCGCCGCGGCCCGGGCGAACGGGACCTACTTCGTGGTCGACGCGATTCAAGGTATCGGGAATTCGCCGCTCGACGTGAAAGAAATGCCTGTGGACATCATGTCCTGCGGCGGGCAGAAGTGGCTGCTGTCGCCCTGGGGCTCCGGGTTCGTGTACGTCCGGAAGGAGCTGATCGCGACGATCGAGCCGGCGGTGGTCAGCTGGATGGCGTTCGAAGGGACTGACGACTTCTCGAATCTCGTCGACTACAACCCGGTGTTCAGGAACGACGCGCGGCGATTCGAGATGATCACCCTGCCGTATCAGGATTTACTGGGCTTCGCGACCTCGCTCGAGTTGCTCGAGGAGGTTGGCTTGCGGAACGTGGTCGAAGTGACGCAGTCCCTGCATCAGCCGGTGCTCAAGTGGGCCGACGAGCATGGCGTGCGTGTTGCGTCGCCACGGGATGAGCGGCACCGGTCCGCCATACTGTGCGTCGCCCCACCCAAAGCCGCCGAGGCGTTTCATCATGTGAAGCGGGCGCGGGTCGTCTGCGCCCTGCGGGAGGGCGCGATCCGGCTGTCGCCGCACTTCTACAACACCGTCGAAGAGATGGAGAAGGTCGTCGAGGTGCTCGACGACGTGCTGCACGACAAGCTCTAGGCGGCTGCCGGGTCCCGGTGGCGGTCGAACCACCAGGCCCAGAGCGGGAAGAGCCATAAGCTCAGCGTCATCAGCGCGAGGGACGTGACGCTCGCGGGAGGCGGCGACGTCAGCGTGGCGGCGTAGAACACCGCAATCAATCCCACGAATACCCAGAAGCTCCAGCGCCCTACTCCATCCCGCGCCCGCGTGCCCTTCGCGTAGAGCCACACCCCCAACGCCAACAGGACGTATTCGATCGTCACCGTGAGAGGCACGGAGCTCCAGAGTCCGAACCCCACGCGTGCGTGCCCCGAAACGGTGAGGGGCAGGTCGGGCACGTGCACGACCAGGTCCAGTACCCAGTGACTCACCACGCCGAAGAAGACCACGATCGCGCCGGCCCGGTATCGGGTGAGCGCCCAGTACAGGCCGCCGAACACGGCGCCCCAGACCACGCCCATTTCGAGGCTGTGCGACCACGGGTACGACGTGAAGTCCAGCTGTCCGAAGGGCCCTCCGCTGGGGACGATCCGCACCTGCTCCCAACCGGTGAGCAGGAAGATGGGCCACAGGAGGTCGGCGAGGAGTGGCGCGGCCATCAGGGCGCCGAGAGAGGCGTTGGGGGCGGCGCGTTTGGAGGCGAAGCCGACGGCGAAGTGTCCGAGAACCACTCGTCAGCCCTTCATCTTCAGCAGGGCGTAGTCCTTCTTTCCCTTCCGCAGCAGCGTAAATCCCTCGATCCAATCGGCCGCCGCGAGCTTCCGGCTCACGTCGTTTTCCCGCTGCTGATTCAGATAGATCCCACCTTGCTCGATCGACCGGCGCGCCTCGCCATTCGATTTCGCGAGACCCGCCGCCACCACCGCTTCCACCAGCGTCGGCGTCGCCGAGGGGGACTCTGCGGTGGGGACCTCACCGGCGAGGATCGCGAAGACGCCCGTCGGGGCGTTCCGGGGATCGAAGTCCCCGAACAGCACCTGCGAGGCGCTGACTACGCTCGCGAGCGCGTCCCTGCCGTGCACCATGTCGGTGACGCCGCGGGCGAGGGCCATCTGCGCCGCCCGGGCTCCCGGTTCGCTCTTCATCTGTTCGGCGAGCGCTTCGATGTCCTTACGTTCGAGAAACGTGAATGCTTTTAGGTAACCCACGACGTCGCGGTCATCCGTGTTGAGCCAGAACTGAAAGAACTTGTAGGGCGACGTCAGCTGCGGATCGAGCCAGATCGATTCGCCCTCGGACTTGCCGAACTTGGAGCCCGACGCGGTCGTGATCAGCGGCGTCACCAGGGCGTGCGCCTCGCCGCCTTCGATCCGCCGGATGAGGTCGACGCCCGCGGTGATGTTCCCCCACTGATCGGAGCCGCCCACCTGCAGGCTGCAGTGCTGTTCCCGGAACAAGTGCAGGAAGTCATACGACTGGAGCAGCATGTAGCTGAATTCGGTGTATGACAGGCCGCCTTCGAGGCGGGCCTGCACCGATTCCTTCTGAAGCATCACGTTGACGGAGAAATGCTTGCCGATGTCCCGGAGAAAATCGACGAGCTTCTGCTCCACGAGCCACTTGGCGTTGTCGAGGAGCAGGGCCGAGGCGGGACCGGGATCGAAATTGAGGAACCGGGCCATCTGGTCGCGCTGGCGCTGGAGATTCGCCCGGATCTGCTCCTTGGAGAGCAGGGGCCGCTCGCTGCGCTTGCCCGACGGATCGCCGATCAGTCCGGTGCCGCCCCCCATGAGCGCGATGGGGCGGTGCCCCGCGCGCTGGAGCTGCGCAAGGAGCATGATGGGCATCAGGTTCCCGACCTGCAGGGAGGGCGCGGTGGGATCGAAACCGCAGTACGCGGTGCGCGGGCCCCCGGCCAGGTGTTCCGCCAGCTGGGGGGTCGCGTCGTGCACGAATCCGCGCCAGCGGAGCTCGTCGAGAAGCGTCATACGCCCGCGAATCGTAAGAGCGGCCCCCGGCGCTGGCAAGCGCTCACCCGCGTCAGTAGGTTGTTAAACGACGATGACCGCTCCCTTTTCTTCTGCTCCGTCCCGGGTTCCCGACTGGTGGCCCCGCTCGCTCACCCGGGGGCGTGTGGTCCTGATCGCGCTGGTCGGATGCTTCTTCGTCGCCGGCGGCGCCTACGGGTCCTGGACCCGGGTGTGCGCGGGGACGCGCTGCCCCTCGATTTCGCGCCTCATTGGCGGGGCGGGTCCCTCCCAGTCGGCCAAGGTGTACGCCGCCGACGGACGGTTGATCGCCGAGCTGGGGCTCGAGCGGCGCACGGTGCTCAGGCTCACGGACATTCCGCTCTTCGTCCGGCAGGCCTTCATTGCCACCGAAGACAAGCGCTTCTACCAGCACCACGGCATCGACTACTGGCGCATTCTCGGCGCCCTGAAGGCCGACATCCTGTCGCTGGGTTACAGTCAGGGATTCTCGACCATCACGATGCAGCTGGCCCGGAACGTGTTCACCGACCAGATCTCCCGTGACAAAACCCTCACCCGCAAGCTCAAGGAAGCGCGCGTGGCGGTGGAGATCGAGCGGAACTTCCCCAAGGACACGATCCTCGAGCTGTACCTCAACCAGATCGACCTGGGCTCCGGCGCGCATGGTGTGGACGCGGCGGCGCAGGTGTACTTCGGGAAGTCGGCGAAGGACATGAATGTCGCCGAAGCGGCGACGCTGGCGGCGCTCCCCAAGGCGCCGGCGTCGTACAATCCGCGGCTCCATCCGGACCGCGCGGTCCGCCGCCGGAACGTGGTGATCGAGCTGATGCGCGATCAGGGCTTCATCACGCCCGAGGATGCGGAGCTGTGGAAGGCGTACCCGCTGGTATTGACCAACAATCGCACCGCGTACGGGGATGTCGCGCCGTACTTCGTCGAGTGGATCCGCCAGACGCTGGAGGCTCAGTTCGGCCAGACGCTGTACAACGGCGGGCTCCGGATCCATACGACGCTCGATCTCGACATGCAGGATGCGGCCGAGCGGGCCGTCGAGAATCAGCTCGAGACGATCGAGTCGGGGGTCTATTCCGGGAACCGGTTCCCCGGCAAGACCTATCGCGATGTCCTCGAGAACCAGAAGGCGTCCGGCGAGAACTCCAGCGGGTTCACCCAATACTTGCAGGGCGCGCTCGTCTCCCTCGACGTCCACAGCGGCGCCATCCTAGCCATGGTGGGCGGCCGGGACTTCGACGACTCGAAGTACAACCGGGCGACGCAGGCGCTGCGGCAGGCCGGGTCGACCTTCAAGCCGTTCGTCTACTCGGCGGCGATCCGCGCCGGCCACCCGGTGACGGAGATCCTCGACGACACGCCGCTGTCGCAGCCCATCCTCCAGAAGGACAGCCAGCCGTGGAGCCCGAAGGACGACGACGACTCCACCTGGGGCGCGATCCCCATGCGGCGCGCGCTCTACGGGTCGCGCAACCTCGCCACCATCAAGCTGGGCATGTCGCTCGGCGAGCAGACGGTGATCGGCGAAGCCCGCCGGTACGGGCTCACGACGCCGATCCCGAACGTGCCGTCCATTCACATCGGCTCGGCGACCGTGCGCCCGCTCGAGATGGCCTCGGCCTACACGGCATTCGCGACGTTGGGGACGCGGGCCGCGCCGTACGGCATCGACTACGTCGAAGACGCGAAGGGCAACGTCCTCTTCCGGTCGTCGGCCGACCGCACGGAAGTGATGGACTCCTCGCACACGTGGCTGATGGTGGACATGATGAAGGACGTGATCCGGCGCGGCACCGCCTTCAGCGCGGTGTGGGGATCGGGGTTCACCATTCCGGCCGCGGGCAAGACCGGCACGACCGACACCTACACGGACGCCTGGTTCATCGGGTACACCCCCCAGATCGTCACGGCGGTGTGGGTCGGGTACGATCTGCTCCAACCCATCCTGCCGCACAATGCCGGGGGTGGACGGATCGCCGCGCCCGCGTGGACGGCCTTGATGAAGGACGTCTACGACCGCCGCCCCGCCCCCGCCGACTGGCCACGCCCCGACTCCCTGATCACCCGGGAGGTCGACTGGTCCAACGGCTTCCTGGCGACGCCGTTCTGTCCCGATTCCCTGCATCATTGGGACTGGTTCTACCCCGGCACCGAGCCCACCAAGCTGTGCCCGGTCCACTCGGGGCTCGGCACCGGCATCAATCCCTGACCGTGCTCCGCATTCGCGCGGGGCGCGTGCACCCCGTCACGGCGCCGCCCCTCGAGGACGGCGCCGTTCTCGTTGGGGATAACGGGAAGATCGCCGCCATCGGCCCACACCCCCACATCCCCACTCCCCCGGGCTGCGAGGCACTCGAGTACCGGGACGCGGTACTGACACCCGGGCTCATCAACACCCACACGCATTTGGAGCTGACGCACCTCGGGGGGAAGAACGATCCGGAGCAGTCATTCCCGCGCTGGATCGGCCGGGTGCGGGCCCTGAAAGAAAAGACCAGTGCGGAGGAGTTCGACGCCGCGGCCGAGCAGGGGCTCCGGGACTGCTGGGCCCAGGGGGTGACCTGTGTGGCTGACACGGGTGATTCGGGCGCCGCGGTGCGGGCACTCTTCCGGCTGGGGGGACGGGGCATCGCCTATCACGAGGTGTTCGGTCCCGATCCGGCCCAGCTGGAGGCGTCGCTCGAGGGGCTGAAACGGCGAATCCATGAGCTGCGGCGCTTCACCTCCTTTCACGCCGGCCTCGGCGTCTCCCCTCACGCCCCCTATACGGTCAGCGCGCCTCTCTACCGTGCCGTCGCGACCTACGCCGCGCGAGACGGACTCCCGATCGCGGTGCACCTCGCCGAGTCGAAGGAGGAGTCGGCGTTCGTGCGGGACGGGGAAGGGCCATTCGCGGCTGCCTGGGGCGATCGCGCCATCCCGGTGGAAGCGCATCGGATGTCCCCCGTCCAGCTGCTGCATGGGTTGGGCGTGTTGAGACCCGGCACCCTCTGTATCCACACCATCCAGCTCGACTCGCGCGACATCGCGACGCTCGCGGACACCAAGGTGGGGGTCGCTCATTGTCCGCTCTCCAATCGCGCCCACGGCCACGGCACGGCCCCTCTCGCGGAGCTGAGGAGGGCAGGGGTCCCCGTCGGCCTCGGGACCGACTCAGTCGTCAGTGTCGGGGCGCTGGATCTACGGGCGGAGGCGAGGGCCGCGGGCCTGGAGGGGGAGGACGGCCTGCGGATGCTGACCTTCGAGGGGGCCCGGGCCCTCTGCCTGGAGAAGGTGATCGGGTCGTTGGAGGTCGGGAAGCAGGGAGACCTGGCCGTACTGAGCGACTTGGCGACTGAGCGACCTGGCGTCTTGGCGACGGTCGTCTCGGGCCGCATCGTGCACCGGGCCTGAGAGGGATACATTTACGCCCGCATGAAAACCCAGCGCCACGCCGCCATTCTCAAAGTGATCCGCCGCGACACCGTGGGCAGTCAGGAGCAGCTCCGCGAGCTCCTGTCCGCGGAGGGGTTCGATGTCACGCAGGCGACGCTGTCCCGGGACATCCGGGAGCTGGGGCTCGCCAAGGTGTCGGCGCCCGATGGCGCTTCCTACTACTCGCCCCCCGATGAAGTCGGCGCCGCGCCTCGGCCGCATCTGGAGCAGCTGCTCCCCACCATGCTCGTCTCCGTCGACGGTGTCGGGCCGCTGCTGGTGCTGAAAACCGCGACCGGCGCCGCGCAGCCCTTGGCCGTCGCCGTGGATGGCTCCGGCTGGACCGAGATCATCGGCACCATCGCGGGGGACGACGCCATCCTTGTGATCACGAAGAGTGAGCGCGCCCGCCGTGCCATCCAGACCCGCGTGCAGG
>DATBCM010000216.1:0-6729 GCA_036270455.1 Gemmatimonadales bacterium
CATGTCCCGCATGTCGTGGCCGTCGACGGGAATCGGCTTGCCGTTCAGGGAACGCAGAAAGCAGCCGTTGATCCGGTACTCGATGGTTTCCACCGTGCCGGAGCGCGAGCGGTATTGCGGGTATCTGCCGGTGACGCCGGCCCAGGACTGCGGGCTGCGCCGACCCTCCTCGAGGTGGCAGCTGACACACCGCAGATCACTGCCCACGTAGGATGGCAGACTGTCGTGCGTGGCGGTCACCAGGGCCAGGCCGCGCCGGATCGAGGCGCCCAGCGGGCCCGACGGAATTTCGGAGTCGGCCGGGACGCGTCCGGCGGACACCGCCGGCGTGGCGGTCCCGCGGCAGGCGGCGAGCACAAGCAGGATCGACCAGGAGAACTTCATGGCGCGCGGAGAAACTAACCCTCGTTGCGGGCTCGGCAACCTCCGTCTAGCGTTCTCGACATGACGCCCTGGATCAAGCGGCTCATTGCGCTGAACGTCGCGGTCTTCCTGCTCGAGATGGCCTTCCCCGACCTCGAATCGATGCTCGCCTTCTCGTCGGCCACGGCCCTCTCCGCACCGTGGACGATCGTGACGTACATGTTCACGCACCACGGCTTCGCCCACATTTTTTGGAACATGGTGGTCCTGTGGATTTTCGGTCCCCGTGTGGAGACACGCCTCGGGGGGCCGCGATTCCTCGGGCTCTACTTCATCGGCGGGATCTCGGGCGCGCTCCTGTCCATCGCGCTCGAGGGGTACGGTATCGTCGGGGCGTCGGCGGCCATCTACGGCGTCACGCTCGCCTATGCCATGTATTGGCCCTGGGACCGGATCGCGCTCTACGGCGTCCTGCCCATGCCGGCCTTCGTGCTGGTCCTCGTCTACGGCATCATCTCCCTGTTCGGGGGCTTCGGGTACCTCCAGGCCGGCACGGCCCACTGGGCCCACCTCGGCGGGTACGCTGGAGCGTTTCTGTACCTCACGGTGCTGAAGCACCAGACCGGCAGTGAGAAGTTCCGCGCCAAGGCCGCGCCCAAGGCACCGGTTCCGAAGTCGACGGAGACCATCGAGCGCTGGAAGCGCATCGACCCGGCGACCCTGCATCCCGTCAACCGGGATGAGCTGACGCGCATCCTGGCCAAGCTCGACGACAGCGGCCCCACGGCACTGAGCGCGGACGAGCTCGTTTTTCTGAACCGCTTCGCCGGCGCCTAGGTCTAGCGCCCCCAGCCCGCCGCGTCGGGACCGAACCGGTCCCGGATCTGGTCCACCATCCGCGACAACGTGCGATCCCGCTCGGTTTCCCCTCCCGGTGAGGCACTCTCGAACAACGTGAGCTGATCGGGAGTCCCCTCCCGCATCAGCTGTGAGAGACCTACTCCCAGCAGGCGGGCCGGGACGTGTCGCGCTTTGCGGAGGATCGCCAGCAGCTCGCGCGCCGCCCTGAGCACCGCCTGGTCCGAGATGACCGGGGTGGGAAGGGTCCGGCTCGACTGCCGCAACGTGAAGTCGGCGTCCTTGATGCGGACCGTGACCGTCCGCGCGGCCAGCCCCGACGCTCTTAGGTCTGCCGACGCCCGGCCCGCCAGCGCCACCAGCTCGCGGTCCAGTGACTCCGCGTCGTTCAAGTCCTTGGCGAAGGTCTCGTCCCTCGATATCGACTTGGCTTCCCCGGAGCTGTCGACCGCCGACTCGTCCTGGCCGCGAATTCGCCGGTGCAGCCAGGCCCCCGCGCGCTCCCCGAGCCAGCCCTGCAGGGTCTTGAGATCATGGCGCAACGCGTCGGGAACATCGCGGAGTCCGACCCGAGCGAGCTCCTCCTGAAACCGGGGGCCGACCCCCGGGAGATCGGCCAGGGAGAACCCGTGAAGAAACTCCTCTTCCACCCCCGGCTCCACGATGACGACCGCTTTCCCCTCGACTCCCGCCCTGGGCTTCGCCCGTCCGGCCGCGAGCTTCGCCACCAGCTTGGACGTCCCGCCACCGATCGAGACCGACAGCTTCGTCGCGTCTTTGACTGCGCTCCGGATGCGTCGGGCGGTCTCCGCGAGGGGTTCATTCCGGTAGAGCCGTTCGGTCCCGGACAGGTCGAGGTAGAACTCGTCCGAGCTCGCGCGCTCCACGGCCGGCGTGAAGTTCTGCAATACGGCGCGAATCTCTTCACCCTTCTCGACGCACGCCTCCCAGGGCACGGGCACCACCATCGCGTCCGGGCAGAGGCGCACCGCGCGGGCCATGGGCATGGCCGAGGAGACGCCGAACGCGCGCGCTTCATAGGACGCGGAGGTCACGACACCGCGTTTATCCGCCGATCCACCGACGATGAGGAAGGGGGACTTCCCCGCCCCCTCCGGATCGACTAGTCGGGCGACAGACACGTAGAAAGCATCCGCATCGGCCAGAAGGATTCGGCGAGCATCCATAAGGGGAATTCTAAGACTATCTTTTTTCCATGATCAAGCGCTGCGCCTGGAGTGCCGACGACCCGCTCATGATCGAGTACCACGATACCGAGTGGGGCGTCCCAGTCCACGGCGATAAGAAACTCTTCGCCAAGCTCATCCTGGACGGCTTCCAAGCCGGGTTGTCCTGGCGGGTGATCCTCCACAAACGCGAGGCCTTCTACGAGGCTTTCGACGGGCTGGACCCGGAGAAAGTGGCCCGCTACGACGCCCGCCGCCGGGCCAAGCTCCTTAAGAACCCGGGAATCGTCCGGAACCGGGCCAAGGTGGGCGCCGCCGTAACCAATGCCCGCGCCTTCCTGGCCCTCCGGGACAAGGGCGAGACCCTGGACCGTCTGCTCTGGGACTGCGTGGGGGGTGCGCCCATCACGAACGCCCGGAAGGCGCTCCGGGGGCTCCCGGCGGAGACTCGCGAATCTCGCCTGATGAGTGTCATCTTGTCTGAGCGGGGCTTCAAGTTCGTGGGACCCACCATCTGCTACGCCTTCATGCAGGCGGTGGGGATGGTGAACGATCACCTGGTGGCCTGCTTCCGTCACGGCGAGGTGTAGAGGCTGGTATGGCGAAGAAGCGGAAGGTGCTGATCATCGACGACGACCGGGCGCTGGCGCAGCTGTTCGCGTCCCACCTGCGGGCGGCCGGCTACGTGCCCCTGATCGGCGAGGACGCGATGCAGGGGTTCATGTTCGCGCAGCGGGAAGTGCCGGATGTGATCCTGCTCGACCTGAGCATGCCCGCCGGAGGCGGGATGCTGGTCTTCGACCGGCTGGCCAAATCCGCGAAGACCGCACGCATTCCCGTGGTCGTGATTACCGCACTCGAAGATCCGAAGGTCGAGGCCGACAGCACCGCCCGCGGAGCGCGGGCGGTGCTGCACAAGCCGGTCGACAAGGATACCCTGCTGAAGCAGGTCGCGACGGTTCTCGAATCAGCGAGCTGACGCCGCCTTGATGGCCACCGGTGCTCCACCCATCAGCACCGGCGTGTGATTCGTGTTCGCCACCTGATTGTATGTCGCGACGTCGGTGCTCAGAATCGCGTTGAAGGTCGCCAGGAACCCGTCCAGCTGACCGCGCTCCACTTTCCACTCATCCACGACTTGCGGTGAAGGCGGCTGTGCATACCCGCCGAATACCGAGAAGCCCAGGCTCTGATACTTGTCGGCGAAGCGCGTGAGGTAGTGAATGTCATCCTCCGGCGCCCCGCGCTGTTGATCGGAGTTGTACAGCGTGTCCTTCAGCTGCCGCAGCTTCCGCGAGAGATCGCGCGAGGCCCGCGTCAGCGCCCCCGTCGCCGCCGTATCTCCCGACTCCCGCACGGCGCTCTGCGCGTTCCGGATCTGCGTTTCG
The DNA here is from genome assembly GCA_036270455.1 of Gemmatimonadales bacterium. GTDB lineage: Bacteria > Gemmatimonadota > Gemmatimonadetes > Gemmatimonadales > GWC2-71-9 > 40CM-2-70-7. The sequence goes on from DATBCM010000216.1 coordinate 3,797, forward strand.
AGTCCCACCAGCCGGTTGAGCATGTCGTGCAGCGCCGTCAGCTCCGACCGGAATTGGAGCCCCGCGGCGAGCTGGGCCCGGAAGTTGGCCGGATCGCCCCCCTGCACCGGATCAGGCTTGACCTCCACCGTCTGTGAGCCGCTCTTGCCCGCGACGGTGACCGTCAGCGTGTAGGTGCCGGGGACCACCGCCGGTCCGAACCCCCCACGGCGGAACCCGCCGCCCCCTTCGCCGGGCTGCGGAGGCTCGATGGTGAGCGGCGCCGGGCCACTCCACCGCAGGGCCCACGTCATCCGGTTCACGCCCATCTTGGTCGGCCCGGACGAATCGGTGTACACCGTGTCACCCGCGGCGCTCGTGACCACGAGCCGGGCACCCGACCGCCGGCCACCGCCAAAGCCACCGGGGCCGCCCCGCCCACCGCGCCCGCCACCGGGCGCGCCGGCCTCAGGAGCACCCGCGGCATTCGTCGTGTCGGCTCCGGCCTTGAGGTAGTAGTCGATGACGGCGCCCTGCGGCGTGCCCCGCACCGAGAAGTTCGTCGGCGCCGCACCCGAGCGGCCGCGCGCACGGCCGCGCAGGATCGCGGGCACCACCGGGAAGAGATGGAAGTCCTGCGCCGCCACGTCGGCCGAGAGGCCCTCTAGCGGGCTGATGTTGTCGAGGACGAAGAGCCCGCGACCGTGCGTTGCGACCAGCAGATCGTGCGACGCTTTGACGAACTTCACGTCGTAGACCGGCGTGGTCGGGAACTCGGCCTTCAACGTCTTCCACGACGACCCGTCGTCCCGCGAGTACCAGAGTCCCTGGTCGGTGCCGAGCACCAGGAAGTTCCGCGCGTTGGGATTCTCGCGGACCACGTGCGCCGCCCCTTCCGGAAGTCCGGTGTCCATCCGCGTCCACGTCTTGCCGTAGTCCTGAGTCTTGTAGACGAACGCGCGATTATCGTCGAACTCGTGGCGGTCGTACGTCACGTACGCGGTGCCGGCATCGAAGGGTGAAATCCCCACCTGGTAGACCCGTCCCTCCTGATCGGCCGAGAGACCGGGGAAGTGCCCGCCCACGTTGGTCCACGTCTTGCCGCCGTCCTTCGTCACTTGCACCAGCCCGTCGTCGGTCCCCACCCAGATCACGTTGGTGTCGCTCGGAGCCACGTTCACCGTGAGAATGGTGTTGTAGGTCTCGGCGCCCGAGATGTCGTACTCGATGGGCCCGCCCGAGTTGACCTGCTTGGCCTTGTCGTTCCGGGTCAGGTCGGGGCTGATCGGCGCCCAATGCTGGCCGCCATCGGTGCTCTTGAAGACCACATTGGCCCCGATGAAGACCTCGTCGGCGCTGGTGGCCGACACCTCGATGGGCGAGGTCCAGTTGAACCGGTAGGTCAGGTCCGCGGGCCTCGTCGCCTCCACGCCCGGCTCGTATGGCCTGATGCCCCGCTGTTCGCCGGTCTTGAGATTCACCCGCGAGATGGACCCGTTCTGCGAGTCCACATAGAGGATGGTCGAGTCGCTCGGCGCCGGCACCGCGTACTCGCCGTCGCCGCCGGTGGCCGTGAACCACTGCGCGCCGTCACTTGCGCCCGAGGGCCCGCACCAGGCGTTGTTGTCCTGGAGCCCGCCGCAGAGCATGTACGGATCGGCGCTGTTGGCGGCGACCATGTAGAACTGCTCGATGGGCAGATTGTTGAACCAGGCCCAGGTCTTCCCGCCGTCGGTGGTCGCGTACGCGCCGCCGTCGTTCCCCTGGATGATTCGTTCGGCGTTCGTCGGGTCGATCCACAGGGTGTGATGGTCGACGTGGACGCTCTGGTCGATCGGTCGAGCGGTCTTGCCGCCGTCATCGGACTCGAGCAGCTGGTAGGAGGAGAAGTAGAGTTTCCGATCATCGGTGGGCGAGACGGTCATCTGCGAGAAATAAAACGGCCGCACGTCCAGGGCATGGTTGTCCGAAACGGACGCCCAGTGGTCGCCGAGGTCGTGCGACTCCCAGAGCATGCCCGTCTTCGCCTCGACCAGGGCGTAGACGTGACTCGGGTCGGAGTTACCTACGCCCAAGGCGATCCGTCCGTAAGGCCCCTTCGGCAGTCCCTGCGACAGGCGCTCCCACGTCACACCGCCGTCGGTGGAGCGATAGATGCCTGACCCCGAGCCCCCCGATACCATTTCCCAGGGGTGCCGGACGAACTGCCACAGACCGGCGAAGTAGACGCGTGGGTTCCCGGGATCCATGATCAGATCCGACGCACCAGTGGTGTCGTTGACGAAGAGCGCCTTCTGCCAGGTCTTCCCGCCGTCCGTGGTGCGAAAGATCCCGCGGTCGGCATTGGGACTCCAGGCGTGACCCAGGGCCGCCACCAGAACGACGTCCGGATTCGCCGGATCGACCACGATCTTCGAGACCTGTCCCACGTCGGCGAGGCCCATGAAGTGCCAGCTGTGCCCGGCGTCGGGCGAGAAGTAGACGCCATGTCCGTTGACGACATCGTTCCGGATCGCGGCCTCACCGGTCCCCACCCAGACCAGGTTGGGGTTCGACGGGGCGAGGGCGACGGCGCCGATCGACGCGACCGGCTGATCCTTGAAGATGGCGTTCCAGGTGTTCCCGCCGTCGGTGGTCTTCCACACGCCCCCCGCCGCTGCACCCACGTAGTAGGTCAGGGGCTGACCCGGAATCCCCGTCACGGACGCCACGCGTCCGCCCGCCACCGAGGGGCCGAGGTTGCGGAACCGGATCGTGTTGAGCGAGTCGGCCGGCGAGGCCACCGGAGCCGCAGGCTGCACAGCCGTGGCATCAGCCGGCGCCTTGGCCGCCGGCTTGCGGTTCGGCTTTGCCTGTGCGGCGAGAGGGGTCGCCAGACTCACGAGGCCGGCGAGCGTAAGTAGAGGAAGGACACCCGGACGGTGCATTGCCGTCTCCTGATTTGGAATGGGAAG
>DATBCM010000217.1:0-4934 GCA_036270455.1 Gemmatimonadales bacterium
CTGGAAATCGTCGTCCATCCCGGGACGGATCTTGTGCTGGCGGCGCAGGATCGACTCGATTTCGATCATCCGGAGATTCATGTTGGCGAGGTCACCCACTTCGACGGTGAGATCCCGGATGCGGTTCGATCCATAGATCCGGTACCGGGCGGTCTGGAGCGGGATGATAATCTGTTCGTCCGGATTGTTGAACCCCTGCGACCCCTTGTTCGACAGGATGCCGATGATCTCGAATGGAATCCCGCGGATCTGGATCTGCTGACCGATCATCGCCTGCGGATTCGCGCTGAGGTCACTGGGCACCTGCCCGCCCAGGACGGCGTACCGCTTGCGGGCGTCGTCCTCGCCGGGAGTGAACATGCGCCCCGCCACGATCGAGTAGCTGTGCACGTCGAAGTAGTTGGCGGTGCTTCCGAGCACCGTTGTATTGATGTTCTGGTTGGCGTACTGAACTTGGAGATTCCCCGACAGCTCGGGCACCACTTCACTGATGTAGTGCTTGTTGTTGAGCATGGCGGTGTCGTCGTCCATGGTCAGCGACACCCGGGTGCTGAAGGCGACGCCCCCGCGGAAGCTCTGCCCGGGGAACACGGTCAGGAGGGTGGGGCCCAGGGCCTGGATCCGCTCCTGGACCGCCTTCTGGGCGCCGGAGCCGAGCGCGACCATGGTGATCACCGCGCCGACGCCGATGATGATGCCCAGCATGGTCAAGAGCGACCGGAGCTTGTTGGCCCGGATCGCCGTCAACGCGACCGCGATGATTTCGCCGAGCAGCATGACTACCTCGCTCCGGACGCCTGGGGCTGCTGCCGGACGCCAGGGAGGCCGCCGCCGGTGATGCCCTGCATGCGCTGTTTGAACTGGGCCTGCGACTGCACCAGCGACGCGCTGGGGAGGAGCAGGACCGTATCACTCTCGGTCAGGCCGCTGGCGATTTCGACGTAGTCCAGGTCGGGCAAACCGGTCTTGATCTGCACGGCCGTCGGCTGGCCCTTCCGGAGCGCGAAGACGATGTAACTGTTGGTTTGCAGGCTCGCCGCCGGTCCGCCCACACCGCCGCCCTGCCCACCCCGGCCCCGTCCGCCGCCGCCCATCCCGCCGCCATTCGCCTGCCGCATCTTCATCATCACGGCCTGATCGTCCTGACTCAGCGCCGCGAATCCGCCGTTCCGCATCTTGGTGAAGATCGCCTGGACCTGCGCGGCGGTGACACCCGTAGGGAGCTTCACGACGCGCCCGTCGGGCATGGTCATGGTCCCGGCGCCTGCGCTGTTGCCCATCGAGGCGGCCGTGTCACCCTTGGTGTTGGGCGCCGGCTTGGGGGCCGAGGCCGCGAGCTGGGCCAGGACCTGATTGGGATCGAGCCCCAGCACCGAGGCCGCCGACGCGACGTCCTTTTGCGTTCGCAGGGCCGAGGTGGGGATCGCCAGCACCGAGTCGCGGGAGCCGACGTGAATCTCGACTTCCGTGTTCATGCCGGGCTTCAGCACGTGCCCCGGGTTCAGAATGTTGATGTCCACGGGGAACTGGGTCACGTTCTGATTCACCGTGGCCTTCGGCTCCACCTTGAGCACGTTTCCCTGGAAGGGCCGGCTCGGGTACGCGTCGACGGTGATGGTCACGGGCTGGCCCGCCTGTACCTTGCCCACGTCCGTCTCGTCGACCATCGCCTTGACCTGCACCGTGTCGAGATTGGCCATCTGGAACATCTCGGTGCCGCCCGTGACGTCGTGGGTGGGGCTCGAGATCACGGTCCCGATGTCCACTTCCTTCAGAATGATGGTGCCGGCGAGGGTCGCGGTGACCCGGGTCTGGTCGTACGCGATCTTCGCGTCCGAGAGATTGGCCTGCGCCGTGATCAAGGCAGACCGGGCCTGCGCAAATGTCACCCTGGTGTTCTGGTATTCCTGCTGCGTGACCGCCTGCACCTTGTAGAGCGTGTCTTCGCGCGCCAGCTGATTCTTGGCGTAGTCGAAGCTCGCCTGGGCCTGATCCACGGAGGCCTGCGCCTGGTCCAGCGCGCTCTTGGGAAGGCGCGGATCGATCAGCGCGAGCAGCTGGCCCGGCTTCACTTCCTGACCGGTCTGCACGTGCATCTCAGTGACAGCCCCCGAGGCCTGGGACTTCACGCTCACGGTCAGGATGGGCTGGATGGGGCCGGCCGCGGCGGCGGCGACGACGATGTTCCGCCGTTCCACCGGGACCGCGATGTACACGGGGGCCTGCGCGGCCTTCTTGCAGCCGGCGAGGCCTAAGGCGGCGAGGCCGCCGAGCAACACGATGCGCTTCACTGCGTTTCCGTCCTCTCGTCACGCTCGATCTTGCCGTCGAGCAGGTGGATCTGCCGGTGCGCCCGGGCCGCGATATCGGGTTCGTGCGTCACCAGCACAATGGTCTGTCCCGCGTCCCACAACTCTTCGAACAACCGCATGATGTCGTTGCCGGTGGCCGAGTCGAGGTTACCGGTAGGCTCGTCGGCCAGGAGGATACTGGGATCATTCACCAGCGCACGGGCGATGGCGACCCGCTGGCGCTGTCCGCCCGAAAGCTCGTTGGGGCGGTGATCCATCCGGTCTCCGAGTCCGACCTTCTTCAGGGCCGCCGCTGCTTTCTCGCGCCGTGCCCGCGCCTTCTCGCCCGCGTAAATCAGCGGCAGCTCCACGTTGTGGAGCGCGTTGGCCCGGGGGAGGAGGTTAAAAGTCTGAAACACGAACCCGATTTCCTTGTTCCGGATCCGCGCCAGGGCGTCGTCCTGGAGCTCGCTCACCTTCTGGCCGTTCAGCCAGTATTCTCCGGCCGACGGGGTATCGAGACAGCCGATCATGTTCATGAAGGTCGACTTGCCCGAACCCGAGGGTCCCATGATCGCGACGAACTCGTTCTGACGGATCTGGAGGTCTACGCCGCGAAGCGCCCGCACCGTTTCCGTCCCCATCACGTATTCACGCGCCAGCCGGTGCGTCAGGATGACGATATCGGGAAGCGGGGTGTCGCCGGTCTGGAACTCCTGCACCGGGGAGGCGGTGGCGATCACAGCTCTTTCCCGATCAGGGCCGCGAGGGTCGCCAAGGCCGTGCGGTAGGAGAACCGCGCCTGCACCAGGTTGACCTGCGCCTGCGCCAGGTTGCTCTCCGCGGTCTCGACGTCCACCAGGAGCCCGGCGCCGAACTTGAACTTCTCCTGCGCGACGCGGAGCCCTTCCGTACCGGATGCCACGTTCTGCTCGGAGATCGCGACCTGCGTATGGGACGCGGCCAGCGCGATGACTTGCTGGGAGATCGACGCATTGACGGAGCGCCGGGTGTCGGCGGCCTGTGACGTCGCGATGTCGCGGGTCACCGAGGCCGACGTGATGTTCTGCTCCCGGGCGAATCCGTTGAACAGCGTCCAGTTCAGGGCGAAGCGGTACGACCAGTTGTTGACGTACGTGTTGGTGCTGTTCCACGGGGCTTGGAGGCCCGTGAAGCCGTTGGAATACGACACGCTGAACGTGGGCCAGTACTGCGACCGGCTCACCGTCACGAACGATCCTGCGGCATGGGCCTGGGCATCGGCCGCGGCGACCAGGGGAGTGGAGCCGATTTCCGTCGTCCGGATGGCCGTGGTGTCGGGGAACACGGGAATGGTCGAATCGGAGATGGCATGCACCGGTCCGTTGATGCCGACCTGCCGCCCGAGGGTCACCTGGGCACCGGCGAGGTTGGCCTGCGCCGTCAGGAGCGCGACCTGTGCGTTCCCGTACGCCACGGCAGCCGAGAGCGAATCGGAGCGAACACCGGCGCCCGCGCGCAACTTGTCGGTCGCGACCTGCAGCTGGGTCTGCGCCGCCTGGGCCTGCACCTGCGCCACGTGCACCAGCTCCTCGTCGGCCAGTACGGCGAAGTAGGCCTGCTTCACGCTGAGGATGGTCTGGTACTTGGCGGTGGTGTACCCGGCGGCCGCCGCATCGGCGGTGGCGCGCGCCGCGTTGAGCGTGGCCGTCCGGGCGAAGCCTTCGAAGATGTTGAAGTTGGCCGACAGAGACGCCGAGTACGACGTGCTCGACGGCACGTTCACGATCTGTCCGGTCTGGCTGTTGAAGCGGTTCGAAGAGTTGGTGTTCGATGAACCGCCGAAAGACAGGGACGGCAGGAATGCGCCCTTGGCGGACAGCAGGCTCGCGCTCGCATTTCGCTCCGCCCCTTCGGCCTGGACCATGACGGGCAGGATGGACAGCGCCCGCCGGATCGCCTCATCCATGGTAATGGTCTGGCCGTTGTCGGATGCTGGCGCGGGCGTCGCCGGCGTTTGCGCCGCCGCGATGCCGCCGCCGAGAAGCAAACCGGTAATCAAGATGCGCAACCGCATTCTAGTTTCTGCCTCCATGAGTCGTGTCGCGGGTGGAGTCACCCCTTTGATGCGCCTGCTCCGCGACCAGTTGCAGGTACTTGGTCCGCTGGGCGTCCGTGAGATGCGTGAAGATCTCGCCCCGCATGACGTGCCGCAGCGAATCGACGCGCGTGTGTACGTCCTTCCAGATGCTGTCCATCTGGGGCTTGTGACGGACCAGGACCGCGTGGACCGAGTCCCGCTGCAGGGAATCGAGCTTCAGCTCCCCGGTCAGGTAGCTCACGAACGCGTCCGGGCCGCGGGGGCGGGGCCGGTGGGCCCAGCCGGCGATCCCCCATCCGGCGGCGCCACCTACCACGAACACCGCGGCGAGCAGGGCCAGCGCTTGTGCCTTCGATCGATTGAACATCGTGACAGCGATCCTCCTACGGCCGAACCGCGAACACGATGCTCGCGTCGGGTGGATTGTTCCCGTGCACCAGTGCCGCGGCCCCGGAGTCGGCCGGGGCGGTCACCAGCGCCTCTTCGATGGAGCCCGTGGGCTCGAGGGCGCGTCCCGCCGCGAATCCCGCGCCGAGGGCGACCAGCAGCGCGGCCGCGATACC
>DATBCM010000218.1:0-4427 GCA_036270455.1 Gemmatimonadales bacterium
ATTCCGAGCAGGGTTCTTGGGGGGAGCACCGCTTTTCGCGGCGCTCCCCCCTTGGATTTCAAGGCCCGGGCGCGCATACCGTTTTCCCATCACCCCGCCGTCTGCGTGGGGGCCCTCACACCCCTCAGAAAAATCGAGCTCACTGCCGCCACCACCACCAGCACGTTGGTGACGACCACGGGACCGGAGTGGATGAGGGAGCCGTACACGAGCCAGAGGCATGCGCTCGTCGCCTGGACCAGGCGCAACGTCACCGGTCGCTTGAAAAAATACGAGGAAACGGTGAGTGCCGTCGCCACCCACCCCGCCCATGCCGCCATGAGGTCTCCAGGGACTAGAGAAGTGCCCGTAATGCCGCGTTGTGCGTCCGGCTCGATGTGACCCGCTTCCCGCTCTTGAGCGTGATCTCGTACTCGCCATGCCCCGCCGGTGCGAGCTGGGCGATCTGGTCCAGGTTGACGATAACCGACCGGTGTACGCGCACGAAGCGTTCGGGGGGGAGCTTGGCGGAGAGGCCCGACAGGGTTTCCCGGATGAGATGGGCCCTTCCCCCGATGTACAACCGGACGTAGTTCGACGCCCCTTCGGCCCACTCGATCTCCGCGGCCTTGACGAAATACAGATGCTTCGGCGCCCGTACCAGGAAGCGCTCGGGGTAGGGGAGCCGGGAGGTCAGGGACTTCAACAGCGCCTTCACTTCCGCGCCGAGGGTGGCGCGGCCCCCCAGGAGTGTGGCCTCCGCCCGGCCCAGGGCATGGGCGAACCGTTCAGCGTCGAATGGTTTCAGGAGATAGTCGACGGCCCCGACTTCGAAAGCCTTGACGGCGTGGGCGTCGTGTGCAGTCACGAAGATCACGGCCGGCGGGCGGACGCCATCGGCGAGGGCGGTGAGGACCTCGAGGCCGTCCAGCCCCGGCATCTTGATGTCGAGGAAGACGATCTCGGGCCGGTGTTCGAGAATCGCCTCGACGGCGGCCGGTCCGTCCCCGGCCTCGGCCACGATCGTGTGAGCCCGCCCCACCTCGAGCATGCGACGCACGCGCTCGCGGGCGAGCGGCTCGTCGTCCGCGATGACCACGCGCCGCGGGCTCACGAGGCTGGCCGCAGCCGCCAGGGGATCGAAACGCGGACCCGCCCCCCTCCGGTGGATCCCGCGGGACCGAGCGTCAGCGCCTGGTCCGACCCGTATAGCTGTGTCAAGCGCTCCCGAGTGTTGGTCAGCCCGACGCCCGCGGCCGCGTTCTGGGCCGGTCCTGGGCCGTCGTCCGTGATCGTGATGGTGAGTCTCCCGTCGTCATGAGCCGCGACCACATCGAGCTCACCGGGTCCCGGCTTCACCGCCAGTCCGTGCTCGAGCGCGTTCTCGAGCAGGGGTTGGAGCAGAAAAGCGGGGACCAGGGCGTCCCGGGCCTCGGGCGGCACATCGATCCGCACCGTGAGGCGGTCCAGAAACCGGACGCGCATGATGGAGAGGTACCGGTCCACGAGGGCGAGCTCCTCGGCGAGCGGGATCTCGTGTGTGCCGGGAAACGCCAGCGTGGCCCGGAGGAGATCAGCGAGCTCGGTGAGCATCCGATCGGCGCCGGGGACGTCCGTGTGCATCAGGGTGGCGGCGGCATTCAACGTGTTGAAGAGGAAATGCGGGTGCAGCTGGGATCGCAGGGCCTCCAGCTGGGCGTGTGTCAGCCGCGCCCGCAGCTCTACGGCCTGGCGTTCGCGCTCCCGCTCTCCCCGGTAGTACTCGGTGGCCTGGGCGGCCAGTACGATCACCCAGAGCGTATACATCCCGCTGACAAAGCTCGACGGGCGGATGAACCGGGTGGTAAACAGGGCCATCTCGAGCTGCTCGACCCCGAACCGCATCACGACGAAGAGGAGCAGGGTGGCGACGAGCACCCGGGTCAGGTTTTGCTTCCAACGCGCCCGGTCCAGGGGATACCGGCGCACCAGGAGGACAATGGGGGGGACGAACAGCGCGATGCCATAGTGACCGATGAGATTGGACGCGAGGACCTCGGTCCAGGCAAAGGCCACGTGTTCGCGGATCAGGGAGATCTCGTCCTGGATCCCCCCCATGACCCCGAGGATGGTGTACGCCGCGAAGCCCCATCCCCAGAGCCCGAACCACGTCCGTACCCAGCTCTCCCGGTGCGTCATGGAGGATAAAGGTACCCGTCCGTCATCCCGCGGCATGAACCGTCTGTCCCTCCGGAGGGCCAACTCGCACCCTGAACGTTCAGTGCGCGTCGCTCGAGCCGTACACTCTCTTCCGTGCTGCTCTCACTCCTTCTCAGTCTGGTGCAAGCAGGGGGTCCTTCCCCGGCGATCGCGATTCCGCGGGCGCCCGACGCCCGGGTGGTCGTGGATGGGCGGCTCGACGAGCCGGTGTGGGCGCAGGCGGCGGTATTGCGCGGCTTCTCCCAGTATCTCCCGAACGACAATCGCCCGGCCGACGATTCCACCACCGTGCTGGTGTGGTACTCGCCGACCGCCATCTACTTCGGCATCCGGGCGTACCAGGATTCCGCGGAGGTCCGCGCGACCCTCGCCGACCGGGACAAGATTTCGGGTGACGACTACGTGCAGATCCTTCTCGACACCTACCGCGACCAGCGGCAGGCGCTGGTCTTCGGCGTGAATCCGCTGGGCGTTCAGGCCGATGGCACGATCGTAGACGCGGCGCGTCAGGTCGCGACGACCCTCTCAGCGGCGAGCACGGGAGCCTACACGCTCGATCTGACTCCTGATTACGTGTATGAATCGAAGGGCCGGCTCACCGGCTGGGGCTACGAGGTCGAGATCCGGATTCCGTTCAAGACGCTGCGCTACCAGGCGGCGGATCCCCAGGATTGGGGGATCAACGTGATCCGGGTGGTGCAGGCGACGGGTCACACGCTGACCTGGACACGCGTGCTCCAGACGCAAGCCTCGTTCCTGCGCCAGAGCGGCACCGCCACCGGGCTGACCGGGCTCCATCGCGGTGTCGTGCTGGACGTCACCCCGGAAGTCACCAGCACGGTGACGGGTTCCCCGGCGTCTCGCGGGTGGGAGTACGCCGGCGGGTCTCCGAGGGTCGGTACCACCGTCCGGTGGGGGGTGACGCCCAACCTCACGTTCAACGGCACCGTGAGGCCCGATTTCTCCCAGGTCGAAGCCGATGCGCCGCAGATCCAGCTCGATCCGCGAGCCGCCCTGAACTTCCCGGAGAAGCGGCCGTTCTTTCTGGACGGCCTCGAGCTCTTTCAGACGCCGATCCAGCTGGTTTACACGAGGCGTCTGGTGGATCCGGATGGGGCGGCGAAGCTCACCGGGAAGGTGGGATCCACGACGGTAGCGGCGCTCTCCGGCGTGGACGGCACTGACGCCTCAGCGAGCGGAGTCGATCACCCCGTCCTGAACGCGCTGCGCTTGCGGGAGGAGCTCGGGGGGGCGGATGGGATCGGTCTGGTCTATACGGACCGGGCCGATGGCGCGGCGTTTAACCGGGTCGGGGCGCTCGACGCCCGGGTGCTCCTTGGCGGGGCATGGGATCTGGCGGTGCAGGGCGGGGCCAGCGCCACTCGGGATTCGGCGGGGGCGCCGGTGCGCTGGGGACCGGTGTGGCGCGGCAACCTGGTGCATTCGGGCCGGAACTTCAGCCTGACGGTGACGAGCCGGGGCGTGGGGGAGAATTTCCTCACCGCCACGGGGTTTGTCTCCCGGACCGATTTCGCAACGCTGTCCGCGATCCCGAGTTACACCGTGGTCGGAAGGCCGGGGTCTTGGATGGAGAGCTTCAATGCCAACGTGTTTCTTGGTGCTACCTGGGACCAATTCCGGAATTTCACTTCCGGTCGGGCTCCCGGGACGCAGCAGGCGGATTTCGCCACCGGCCTCACCGTGCGTGGAGGGTGGCAGCTCGGATTCGGGTGGTCCATCGAATCGTTCGGATATCCGTCTCAACTGTACGCGAACTACTGGGTCGAACGAGTCCGCGGGCCGGTTGTCGACACCATCCCATTCACGGGGACACCCCATCTCCCAAACCTGGACCTCGCGGGCAGCATCCAGACCCCCAACTTCCAGAACTTGTCTCTTTCGGCTTCGGTGTTGGTGGGCCGGAATGACGAAAACTTCTTCGAGTGGGCGAGCGGACAACTCCTCATCGGCAACGTCGACTTCACCTGGCGGCCCACCGATCGCCTGCGGACCGAGCTGCTGTACAACCTCCAACAGGTGGTGCGCCCCACCGACGGCAGTACGGTATCCCTCGTCCAGATCCCGCGCCTCAAGGTGGAGTACCAACTCTCTCGTTTCATCTTCCTTCGCGCGATCGGACAATACACGACCAATCGGACCGATGCGCTGCGGGACGACTCGCGGACCAATGGGGCCATCCTCATTCGCGATCCCGTCACGGGCACATTCACGAGGACCCACGCGAGCAC
>DATBCM010000219.1:0-2992 GCA_036270455.1 Gemmatimonadales bacterium
GTACCGCCTTCGATGTAAGACGCGTGTCTTCCGCATTTGCCGCAGGTCAGACTGATCCGCTCGCCGGCCCTGTGGGTCTCCCCCGGGCGCACCGGGCGCCTTCGCGGCACCCGCTGAATCGCCCGAGCTCCACAGGAGGGACAAACCAGCGGTTGGTGCTCGCGATCGGCCGCTATCAGGCCCAGGGCTTCAGACGCCCGGTATTCCTTTACTCCCCGTCGCCCCACCGATCGACTAAGACCTCCAACGCGAAATCTAGGCTGGCCCTGGTCTCCTTGACAGCCCTTCGGGGAGGGGTATCTCTCTGAGAGGCCGGAGGATAGCGGACCGTGACCGCCCTCACCGGACCCGGTGAGGGAGGGTCACCGACCCACCCGGAAGCCGGTTTTACCTTCGCAAACGAGTCGAAATGTCTCCCTCACCCGCGATGCCCACGCCCCCCCTGACCTCGCGCCGACGCCGGCGTGTCTTCGGCTTGGCGGCCCTCGTGCTCGCCGGTGCCTGCGCTGGAGCTCCCGCGGCGCCACCCCCTGCTCCCGCCGACATCCCGGCGCTCGAAGCGCGCCGGGCGCAAACGCCGGACGATCCGGCGGCGAATCTGCGGCTGGGTGAGGCGTACTACTCAGCCAAGCGATACGGGGACGCCCGAGCCGCCCTCGGCCGCACGCTCCTCCATCAGCCCGACAATGCCGAAGCGCAGGTCTATCTGGGCTACACGTACGAGGGCCAAGGCCAGTTTGACTCGGCGCGCACGGTCTACACCAAGCTCGCGGCGTCCAAGCCGTCGGGACCCGTGAAGAAGCTCCTGGACGGCCGCCTCGCTCTGGTCGCACAGCACCAACTGGTCTTCGAGGCCCGGCAGGCGTTGGCGCAGGAAGCGACACTGTCCAAGACGCCTCCGCCACCCAATACGGTGGCGGTCATGCCCTTCCGCTACACCGGCACGGATTCGACGTACGCGCCGCTCTCCCGCGGCCTCGCGTCCCTCGTCGTCACTGACTTGTCGCGCGTGCACAGCCTCCGGTTGCTCGAGCGCGAGCGGATGCAGGCGCTGCTCGATGAGATGAAGCTGACCGAGTCGGGGCGTGTCGATCCCACGACCGGCGCGCGGTCGGGTCATCTGATCGGCGCATCGCAGGTGGTCCAGGGCCAATTCGACGTCCAGCCCAACCAGGTGCGCGTCAATGCCACGGTGGTTCGGACCCAGGACGCCGGGGTCGCGGCGACGGGCACCGGATCGGACCGGCTCCAGGCGCTCTTCGATGTCGAGAAGCAGGTCGTGCTCCAGCTGCTGGGGAAGATGGGCATTACGCTGACGCCTTCGGAGCAGACCGCGATCAGCGAACGGCCCACGCGCGACCTGGAAGCCTTCCTGCTGTACAGCCGTGGCCTCGCGGCGCAGGACCAGGGGAACTTCGGCGCGGCGACGCAGGCCTTTCAGGCGGCGGCGCAGCGCGACCCGGGATTCGGCGCGGCGGGGTCGGCGGCGGCGTCCAGTCAGTCGGCTCAGTCGGCATCGACGGCGTCCGCAGGTGACATGGCTTCAGATCTGGGCGGCGGCGCCGGAGGGCCTGCGAATCCGCCCATCGACCAGACTCTCGGCAGCCAGATCAATGGTACCGTGACGAGTGGCGCCGGTCAGCTTCCCACCACGGGCTCGGGCACCGGTGGCAACGGCGGCAGCGGCGGCAGCGGCACGCCGGGGGGGATCGTCCCCTCTACGCGGCCGAACGGCCTCTGTGGATTGGCGGTTGTCTGCGGAAGTCAGAACACGTCGTTGGTCGGCACGATCATCATCATCATCACTCGCCCCTGACGGAGGCACGATGCGCCCGATGTATTGCACCGCCGTCGTCGCCCTCCTGGTCTGTGCTGGAGCGGGCTCGCTCCGGGGGCAGGGGTCTGACGCACTGTATACCCGCTGGGCCGGCTTCACCGGATTTCAGTTTCAGTCGTATTCGATTTCCGTGACCCCGGCCGCCAAGGCTACTGAATGGGCCATCCCGTTGGTGATGGTCGCACCTCTTGGCGACCGCATGTCCGCCGATCTCACGGCCCATTACGCCAACGCCAAGGTGACCGACGCCAGCGGTGATCACACGCTCACCGGATTGACGGACACCCAGGTCCGTCTCCTCTACACGCTCAACCGCGACCGCGCCGTGGTTTCCCTGTCCATCAACCTCCCGACCGGGAAGCACACGCTGACCAGCGATCAGTTCCGGGTCTACACGGCCCTCGGTACGAACTACTTGTCGTTCCCCATCGCCGACTTCGGGACGGCCTTCGGCGCGACCGCGGGTCTGGCTTACGCGGCGCCGGCGGGAAGCTGGAATCTGGGGGTCTCGGGGGCCATTCGATACACCGGGTCCTACGTTCCGCTCGACACCACGCCGCAGACGACCTACAAGCCGGGCATCGAGTTCCGCGGACGTCTGGGAGCCGACCGGCTGGTCGGACAGTCCTCCCGCTTTCTGGTCGGGCTCACCGCTTCAACCTTCTCGAACGACCAGCTCACAGGCGCTGGAAGTCTCGGATCGGGTTCCCTGGCGCCGGGACTCCGGATCATCGGGGACGCGGGGTGGGTCAGCGCGATCGGCAGCAGCACGCTGTCGATTTCGGTCTGGGACTATTACCGCGGCAAGGGGACCTTCCAGGACTCCATTAGCACGAACTCCGAGAACGTCCTCAACGCTGAAGCCCGGTTCTCGATTCCCGCCTCGCCCCAAGTCTCGATTCAGCCCCTCGTGGGGGTGAGGACGTGGTCGCCGGGACAGAACGGTGGGACGTTCCTGATGGGCGGTCTGGCCGCGCGATTCGGCCTCAGCGATCAATTCACCGCCAACCTCGAGGGCCGCTACAGCTCGGGCAAAGCCCTCCAACAGGTGGGTACAGCGCAACTGGTCAATTTCACGGGGGCATCGGTGCAAGTGATGCTCCAGTACCAGCATTAGGGAGGCAGGCGACCGAATTCTTGACGGTGTCCGGGGCG
>DATBCM010000220.1:0-2309 GCA_036270455.1 Gemmatimonadales bacterium
TCACGCCCGAGCCTTTCCGTCGTGGGTCACGCAGCTGGCCTTGGTGATTTCGTCGTTGAAATCGAGCTGGAGCTTGCCGTCCTTCGCGATGTGACCGACGAAGGTGGCGACGTTTCTCGAGTACATCTGGCTGGCGTGCAAGGGCACGGAGCTGGGGAGGTTCACCGGCCCGAGAATCCCCACGCCGTGATGGTCCTTGCGAGTCCCCGCCTGCGTCAGCTCGCAGTTCCCGCCCGTGTCCGCCGCAAGGTCGACGATGATGGCGCCCGGTCGCATGCCCTCCACGGCGGCCTTCGTCACGAGGATCGGCGCCCGCTTGCCCGGAATCGCAGCCGTCGTCACCACGACATCCATGTCCCTGACGCTCGCCGCGAGGAAATCGAGCTCGCGCTGATGCTGGTCCGCCGACAGCTCCTTGGCGTAGCCCCCCGCCCCCTCGGCGGTGACTGCGCTTTCCATCATCAGGAACTTCGCGCCCAGGCTCTCGACCTGTTCCTTCACCGCGGCGCGGACGTCGAACGCGGAGACCACGGCGCCCAGGCGGCGGGCGGTCGCGATGGCCTGGAGGCCGGCGACACCGGCGCCCAGGATCAGCACTTTCGCGGGTGCGAGCGTGCCGGCGGCGGTGACCAGCATGGGGAAGAGCTTGGGAGCGGCTTCGGCGGCGAGCAGCACTGCCTTGTACCCGGCGACCGTGGCCTGCGACGAGAGCACGTCCATCGACTGGGCGCGGGTGATGCGCGGGAGGAGCTCGAGACTGAAGGCGGTGACGCCGCCGTCGGCCAGGCGGCGCAACAGGTCGGGGCTGGTCGAGGCCTTGAGCATCCCGACCAGCGCCGCTCCTTTGGAGATCCGGTCCAGGTGGGGCGCGTCGGGGGCTTGTACGACCGCGACGAGCTCCGCGCCCCACGGATCGCCGATCGCCCCGCCGGCAGCCTTGAAAGTCTCATCCGGGAATCCGGCCTCGAACCCCGCTCCGGACTCGATGACGACCTTGTGGCCCGCTTTGCCCAGGCGCCCGACCGTCTCAGGCACCAGGGCCACGCGTCGCTCGCCGGGGGCGGTCTCCTTGGGGACCCCGATGTTCATGAGGGCTAAATAGACGCTACGATTGCGGTGGAAGCGAGCGGCGTTCCCGTTCCTTCGAGAGCATCCGCTCGGTGAAATCGAGCCGCTCCGCCATTTCGCCCAGGTCCCGCTCGAGCGTGTCCACTCGCTCCATGAGGACCTCCACGTCGCGCGACGGCAGCGCCCGCTGTCCGTGCGTCGTCTCCCAGGAGCTGAGCCGGAGCTGGTTGGCGTCGCGGAATTCGCCGGACCCGATCAGGATGAGATCGTAGACCCACCAGATCCCGAAGCCGCCCATGGTGAAGGCCATCCCCAGGCCCGTTTTCCACCGTCCCGTATAGAACCGGTGCAATCCCACCCATCCGCCGAAGATGGCCAGCACCAGGGCGACGCCCCGGGACTGCTCCGACACGTGCGGGCGGGTGGCGGGGTGTGTTCCGCCTTCGGGTTCGTCGTCGTACGGGACAGGGGTTGTCATGAAATCAAACTAGACGTCTAGACGGCTAGACGTCGAGGGTAGAATGGCATCGGCTTCGATCTCGACCAGCATGTCGGGGTCGACGAGGGCCGTCACCGCTACCATCGTAGCGGCGGGTCTGACCTCCGCGAAGAACTCGCCGTGCGCCCGGCCCACTTCCTGCCAGTGCTTGATGTCCGTGATGAACATCCGCGTCCGCACTACGTCCCCGAGCGTGCCCCCCGCCTTGATCAGCGCCCGCTCGATGTTCTTCAGTACCTGGACCGTCTGGCGATAGGGATCCCCCGCGCCGACGATCTTCCCTGACTCATCGGTCGCCGTCGTGCCCGCGACGTGGATGAAGTCTCCCACGCGAACCGCGCGCGAGTAGCCGACCTTGGGCTCCCACGGTGTCCCACTGGAAATGTTTTGACGCGTCATGGTGTCCTCAGGTCAGCAGGTGTCGCAAGGCAGGCTCCAGCTCCGGATGCGCAAATCGGAACCCAGTCTTCTCCAGGGCTTCGGGCACCGCGTGCACCCCCGTGAGAATCGCGCCGTCCGCCGCCTCACCGAAGAGCAGCTTCAGCGCCAAGGTCGGGACGGGCATGGCCGACGGGCGACCCAGCACCAAGCCCAGAGTCTTTGCGAATTCGGCGTTCGGGACCGCGCTGGGGGCCACGAAGTTCGCGGGGCCTCGAAGGGCCTCTTCCAACAGGGCGTGCCGGAAGCCCGCGACCACATCATGCAGGACGATCCAGCTCCACCATTGTTTCCCGGTGCCCAG
>DATBCM010000221.1:0-3128 GCA_036270455.1 Gemmatimonadales bacterium
CGTTCGGGGAGACGTATGTGCGGCCCCCCATCGCGGTCGCCTTCCGGACCGTGTCGTCCACGTCCGTGACTTCGATGTAGGGTACCCAATGCGACGGGCTTCCCATTTGGCGGGCCTGCTGCGGGAGCTCCATTACGCCTCCGACCCCGACCTTACTGCGGGTCATCAGCATCTGGTACGTCGGGTCTCCGGCGTGCGGCTGAGCGGTCCAGCCGGCGAGCTTGCCGTAGAACTTGATGGCGCCGGCGGGATCCGTGGTCATCAATTCGTGCCAGCAGAATCGGCCGGCCGTGGGCATGTGGGTCATGGGCCTCTCGGTTCAGGGAGTGCGGGGCGCAAAAGTTATTTCGGTGGGGCCCGAGCCGGAAGTCATCACCTGGTGCGGGGGCGCTGCGCCGGGGCAACAACTCAGATCGGGAACCCGACCTCCCATCCTCTGGTATGTGCACTGACGGTAGCAGTGCCGTTACCGTCCACACTGGAGGTGCTGCATGCACTCGACTCACCTGAAGCTCGCACTCGCCGGCGGTCTCCTGATCGCCCTTCCCGCCGCCGCCCAGACCTACGGCGACTCCATGAAACCCCAAACGAAGGCCCAGACGTTCAGCGCGACCCTCACCGGGACGCATGAAGTGCCGCAGGTCAACACCATCGGCACGGGGATGGTCAAGTTCACGGTGAAGAACGACTCGACCATTGTGTTCGACCTGTCCTTGAAGGGAGTCCCCGACGTGACGGGGGCCCACATCCACCTCGGCGCCGATGGGGCGGCCGGTGAGGCGGTGGCCACCCTCATTCAGCGTGCGGACCCGGGCGGGAAGATCAGCGGTACGATTTCACCCAAGGATCTGCATGGGACCACCATGTCCCAGCTGATCGCGGCCATGAAGTCCGGAGGCGCGTACGTGAACGTCCACACCAAGACCCATCCGGACGGCGAGGTGCGCGGCGAGATCATGCCCGGCGCGTCCTCGACGGTGAGCCAGCTGACCCACTGACCGCAGCCGCACAGGAGAAGCAAGAGGGGCCGAACAGTGATGTTCGACCCCTCCGTTTCATTTAGTGCTGAGAGTCCTGGTTCGAAAAGTCGAGCGCTCCGCTCAACGGGTCCGCCTGGGCATCGCGGCTCGTGAGCGGCTGGAGATGCCACCGCTGTTCGATCAACGCCAGAATCGAGGTGGTGTCGTAGCGGTGATGATCGACGTGCCCACGACGGGCGAACGGCGAAATCACGAGGGCGGGAACGCGGGAGCCCGGGCCCCAGCGGTCCACCACGGGCGGGGCGACGTGATCCCAGAAGCCGCCATGCTCGTCATACGTGATGATGATCGCGGTGTGCTTCCAGGCGGGACTTTGCCGGATGGCGTTGATCAGCGAGTCGACATGCAGCTCGCCGTCGATCACGTCCGTGTATCCGGGATGCTCATTGTCGAATCCATACGGCTTGACGAACGACACGGCTGGCAAGGTGCCATTCTTCACCGCGGCCATGAAGTCGATCTCATCTTTCAGATGCTCGGCCTTGGCGGCGGAGCCGTCTGCGAAATTGGCGAAATAGATGAAGGGCTGATGGTGGAACTGGTACAGGGAGCCGGGGTGCCCGGCGAGGGCGTCGTTCCAGCCGCCGGCGTACCAGGCCCAGGAAATCCCCTTGTCGGACAGGCGGTCACCGATCGTCGCGAACGTCTGGTTCGGCACCAGATTGGCGGCCGGCACCGTGGACGGATGCGGGCTGTTCACGCTGAACGACGTGTTCACGGCGAACCCGTCCGGAGTTACGAAACCGTCCTTCACGAGATTGCCGCCGCCGTCGAGCTGGGCCACCACGCCGGCGGGCGCGTTGAGAAACTCCGGCGTCCGGGCGGCGATGAGCCAGAAGTGATTCAGGAAAGAGCCGCCGAACGCGGCATGGAAAAAGTTGTCGCACAGGGTGTACTGCGCCGCCTCCGTCGCGAGCGGCAGCCGGCCCGTGTGATAGAACCCCATCGATTCGCCCTCGACGTCGCTCACCAGGGCGAACTTGTCCATCCGCCCGCCGTCGATCTGCCTCTGTTCCTGGTAGAAGCGGTGCACGAGGTCGGGCGGTGCGACGGTGATCGGCACGTACTGCTCGACCGAGAACGGCCCGTTCGGGATGTTGGTCGGGAAGGGTGACGACGCGATCTGGGGCAGGAACTGGAACGGCGTCCCGGTCGCGTCGATCTGCAGTGCGGCGTGGCGGGCGTGCTGGAGGCCATCGGCCCCCGGGAACTCGCCGTACAGATTGTCGAAGCTGTGATTCTCGAGATAGATGACGACGACGTGCTGCAGCTGGTCCATACCGGCGGGCCCATTGCCCTGGTCGGCGTCACGGTCCGCTATCCGGTTCGCCGCGGCTGGCGTCGCAGGCCCTGTGCCTGTCTGTTGCTCGCAACCCCAGACTCCCAGGATTCCGAGCGCCGTGACCGCCAGCGCGGTCGTGGTCAACGTCTTCCTGCCGCTCCAATGTCGCATGACTCCCCCTGCGGAAACGTGCCGATGGCGAACGGGTCACGGGTGGAGCCGGCCACCGGCCGAGGGACAACTCCACTCCTGAGGTTCCCAGCGGCTCGTCACCGAGGCCCGAACCGATGGCCACGTCCGCGTAACGGGTGCGGTGACACGTTCGTGGCAGAGTGGTTCCACGCCCGTCACGTGGGCGCGGCCGATTCAGCGGGATGGGGAAATTCCGCGTGACGACCGCTCGCTCGCTGGCGGCAATCGTGGTGGTCGTCACGGCGTGCCGGGGTGACTCCCCCGGCCGGCCGGAGGCCACCCGCACGTACCCGCCCACGCCTGCGCGCGCCGGTTTCGAACGGGACCTCGATGCGCTGAGCGTCGCCCTGGATTCCCTGGATGTCGCGCTGCCGGGGGGCGCCCGGGCGCGCGCCGCCTTCCGGGCCGCTCGCGTGGCGTACAAGCACGTTGAAAGCCTTCTCGAAGTCCTGTCACCCGTGTTGGCCCACGAGCTCAACGGCCCGCTCCCCGAAGCAAACGAGGACCGGCCCGCGCCTCCGCTAGGCGGCCCCGAGGAATTCCAGGTCGTCGAGGCGGCGCTCTTCTCCGGAGGTGAGGCGCCGACCCCCGACTCGCTCCGGGCCACCCTCCGC
>DATBCM010000222.1:0-8000 GCA_036270455.1 Gemmatimonadales bacterium
GGTAGCGCGCGGTGCCGGCCGCCCCCACCAGGCCGAGGGTGAGCGCCGGGAGTGCGAGGTGGTGGAGCCCGTCCCCGACCCGGCCCAGGAATGGCAGGGTTTCATACAAGCCCGGTGTCGACGTGAATCCCGGCGGGAACCAGTGCAGCCAGTCCGCGAACACGAACACCAGCACCAATCCGAGCCAGAACGCCGGCACCGAATAGATGAAGAGCGTGAGGTTGGAGAGCACCACGTCGGTCGCGCGCCGGGCGCGCGCGGCCAGTATGACGCCGAGGATCAGGCCCAGGCCGAGGTCGAGCGCGAGTGCGGTACCGGCGAGGAGCAGGGTGTTCGGGATGGCGGTCCCCAGCGCGTCCCGCACGTCCTGACCCCGGCTGAAGGCGTACCCCAGGTCCCCCCGCGACAGGTTTTTGAGATAGAGGACGTATTGCCGGGGAATGGGCTGATCGAGCCCGAACTGGCGGTTCAGGCGGGCCACGACGGCGGTGTCCGCGGGGCGGTCGGGGGGCGGCAGAAAGGGCGAGCCCGGCGCCAGGTGGATGGCGACGAAGGTGAGGGAGGTGACGGCGAACACGATGGCGGCCGCGGCGGCGATGCGCCGGATCAGCCAGACGCCACCCACGTCAGGGTCCCTAGCGATCTCGGTCGATGAGACGGTCGGCGGGAATCCGCCAGGTCCACACCAGGGCCCAGTACGAGTCGGGCCGGAGCTTCACGTCGGCGATGCGCGCGCTGACGGCGGCCACGTTATCGGGGGCGGCCAGCCAGATCCCGGGTGCGTCGGCATTGATGATGTTCAGCGCCCCGCGCCAGTACGCGCGCGCTTGCTTCACCGTGGTGGCCGTCGTCGCCAGATTCACCAGGCGGTCGAAGTCCTCGTTGGTCCAATGGCTGTAGTTGTTGGGCGCGCCATGGGTCCAGTGCTGCGCGATGCCCGAGGCTGGCGTTGGGTCGGAGCTGAATACCTGGATCACGGCGTCGAACTTGCCGGAGGTCACACGGTCCCCGATCAGATTCTGGTCGAGGGGTTGGATCTGCAGATCCACGCCGACGGCCTTCCATTGCGCCTGCATGAGCCGGGCAAATGCCTGCCGCGCACCGCTCGTCGACGTGAACATGACCTCGAGCGACAGACGGACGCTGTCCTTGACCCGGATGCCGTCGGGTCCGAGCCGCCACCCGTGCGCGGACAAGGTGCGCGCGGCGCCGGCGCTGTCGAAGGCAATCGTGCGGACCGAGTCCCAGATGGGCCACCACTGCGGGATCGGTCCCGGCGGGACCTTGCCGTACGACCCCACGACATTCGTCAGCATGCTCTGGCGGTCCAAGGCCATGGTGAGGGCCCGGCGGACTTGGGCGTCGCCGAGGATGGGATGCGGCTGGGATGAATCGCCGTTCGCCCGCGTATTGAACTCGACGTACATGTAGTTCGAGCCCGGGTACGGAATCACCGACACGCCGGGCGTCTTCTTCACCTGCTCGATGTTGGCCGGGGAACCGAGGAAGTCGAGGGCGTCCGCCTGGTTGGTGATGATGTCGCTCACGGCTGCAGGCAGGTTCGCGACGATCTTCCAGATCAGCCGGCGGAGGTGCGGCCGCCCTTCGAAGTACGTGGAGTCCGCCGCCAGCTCGATGGTTTGTCCCGGAGTCATGCTCACGAAGCGGTACGGCCCGTCGCCGATGGGGTGCTGGCCGAAGCTGGCGGTCAGCCAGTCGGTGCGGGGCACCTGGGCGAGCAGATGCTGCGGGATGATCCACATCTGATACACCGCGTCGTAGAACGCCGTCGGGTACCGTTCCTTGAACCGGAAGACGGCCGTGAGGGAATCGCGCACCGTGACCGATGCGATCTTGGTCAGCGAGTTGCGGGCCGACGAGTGGACGACCGGGTCACGGTAGGCGTCGAATGTGAACGCAACGTCATTCGCCGTGACGGGGACGCCGTCGTGCCAGCGGGCCCGGGGATCCAGATGGAAGACCAGCGTTTTGGGGTCGTCCCACTCCCAGCGCGTCGCGAGCCGGGGCACGAACCCCGAGTCACCGACGGTGTTGCTCGCCATCCCCATGTCGGCGAGCCGGAGGAAGAGCTGCTCGGTGACGTCCCGCGCGCCGGTGTTGTCGATTTCCGTCGGCAGGAGGGTCTTCGGATTGTTCGCGGTGACGAAGACGACGGTGCCGCAGTAATCGCCCTTGCAGGATCCGCGGGACGAACACGCGATGGCGAGGGGCAGAGTGCTGAGGGCCAGGACAGCAACGCGGAAGTTCATACGCCGCCTAACATTCAATGCTGAGTCTATCGGCGCCAGGTCCAATCGGCGTCGCCAAAGCGTCCGGCTGGGACGAATCGAGCGGGCGCGGGCTCGGGCGATGGTGCCCAGGACGACACGATGGCCTGCGCGACCTCGGCGAACGACACCAGACGTCCGGTCAACGCGCGCACCGTCGTCTCCCCGCCCGCCGGTGCGGAGCCCCGGGTGACCGACCGCACCAACTCCTGGGACCCGTCGAGCAGGACGGATCCGTGCTGCAGAAACGCGTCGCCCGCGTGGACCTGCGCCGAGCCCACGACTTTTTTCCCGGCGCCGATCACTTCGCCGCCCACCGCGGAGGCGAAGCACGCACCGGCACCGACTCCGGCGGGGCGGACGGCGGGCGCCACCGACGCCGCGACGCCCAAAGTGCCCAACGCGGCCGCGATCCGTTCATGGATGACCCGGTATCCCTCGGCGAGCGTTCCAAAGAGCGTGATGGATGCGGCGACCGCATAGGTGAGCTCGACGTCGTGCCACACGGCACGACCGCCCGTCGGCCGGCGCACCACGGAGATCCCGCGGCGTTCGATCTCCGCGCGATCGTATCGGGTGAGGGCCGGTTCGTTACGTCCGAAGGAGAGGCACGGGGGGGTCCAGCGGTACAGCCGGAGGTACGCGTGGCCCGATCGACCGGCGTCGTCGAGCAGCGCCTGGTCGACCGCCATGTTCTCGGCGCCGTTTTGTCCACTCGATTCGACGATGACCGACCAATTCATCACTAACCGCCTAACCGTCTAACCGACTGTCGCGTAACTCTCGATGGGCGGACAGGTGCAAACCAGATTCCGGTCTCCGTACGCGCCGTCGATCCGGCTGACGGTCGGCCACACCTTGTGGGCGCGCGTCGCCGCGGACGGGAAGGCCGCCCGCTCCCGCGAGTACGGGTGCTTCCACTCGTCGGCGAGGAGATCCGCCAGCGGGTGCGGCGAATTGGTCAGCAGGTTGTCCTCCCGGTCCGCTTCGCCGCGCTCGATTTCCCGGATCTCGTTGCGGATCGCGATCAGCGCGTCGCAGAACCGGTCGAGCTCCACTTTCGGCTCGCTCTCGGTGGGCTCGACCATCAGCGTACCCGCGACGGGGAACGAGACGGTGGGCGGGTGGAATCCGTAGTCGATGATCCGCTTCGCGATGTCCTCGACTTCCACGCCCGCCGACTGCTTGAAGGGCCGCGTATCGAGAATGCACTCGTGCGCGATGAGCCCGTTCTTGCCGGCGTAGAGCAGGTCGTAGTGTCCCGCCAGCCGCCGGGCGATGTAGTTCGCGGACAGCATGGCGAGCTTGGTCGCTTCGGGGAGGTCTTCCTTCCCCATCATGGCGATGTACGCCCACGAGATCGGCAGGATGCTGGGGGAGCCCCAGGGACCGGCCGAGATCGTGCCGCAGCTCTCCGAGACGCCCAGCGGCACGACGGGATGATCGGGCAGGTGATTGGCCAGGTGCGCCGCCACGCCGATGGGGCCCATCCCCGGGCCGCCGCCGCCGTGCGGGATGCAGAACGTCTTGTGGAGATTCAGGTGGCACACGTCCGCGCCGAAGTCGCCGGGCCGGCAGAGGCCGACCTGCGCATTCATGTTGGCGCCGTCCATGTACACCTGGCCGCCCTGCGCGTGAACGATCTTGCAGATCTCGCGGATGGACGCCTCGAACACCCCGTGGGTCGACGGATACGTCACCATCAGCGCGGCGAGCGTGTCCTTGTGCTCCTCGGCCTTCGCGGTGAGGTCGGCGACGTCGATGTTGCCCTGCGCGTCAGTCTTCACCACCACCACGTTCATCCCGGCCAGCACGGCACTCGCGGGATTGGTCCCATGGGCCGACTGCGGAATGAGGCAGGTGGTGCGGTGGCTCTGCCCGTGCGCACGGTGATACGCGCGGATCACCAGCAGGCCGGCGAACTCGCCCTGGGATCCCGCATTGGGCTGCAACGACACGCGGGAGAATCCGGTGATCTCGGCCAGCCATTCCTCGAGCTGCCGGAAGAGGTCGGTGTACCCCTGTGCTTGATCCCGCGGCGCGAAGGGATGGATCCGCCCGAACTCGGGCCAGGTCACGGGAATCATTTCGGTCGTGGCGTTCAGCTTCATCGTGCACGAACCGAGGGGAATCATGGCTGAAGTGAGCGAGAGATCGCGGTCCTCGAGCTGCTTGAGATACCGGAGCATCTCCGTCTCCGACCGGTGCCGGTGGAACACGGGATGGGTCAGGTACGGCGACGTCCGGATCAGGCCCTGGGGAATGGCGCTCTTCGCGGCCGCGATCAGGTCGTCGAGCTTGAAGGGCAGGGGTTTGCCCAACGCGAGGACCTGGGCCAGGTCTTCGACATCCTCGAGGCCGACGGTTTCGTCGAGCGCGACGCCGACCCGCGTGGCGCCGAGGGGCCGCAGGTTGATGCGGCGCCTCTTCGCTCCGGCCACCACTTCCTTGATCTTCGCCTCGTCGCCTTCGATCACGATGGTGTCGAAGAAGGCGGCGTGCCCGATCTTGTAGCCGAGGCGGCGGGCGCCCTCCGCGAGGATCGCGGTCAGGCCGTGCACCCGCTCCGCGATCTTCTTGATCCCTTCCGGTCCGTGATAGACGGCGTACATGCTCGCGGTGACGGCCAGCAGGACCTGCGCGGTGCAGACGTTGCTGGTCGCCTTCTCGCGGCGGATGTGCTGCTCGCGGGTCTGGAGGGCCATCCGGAGTCCGGGACGGCCGGCGCGATCCTTGGAGACGCCGATGATGCGGCCGGGCAGATGGCGCTTGAACGCGTCCTTCGTCGCGAAGAAGGCGGCATGCGGACCGCCGTAGCCGAGCGGGACGCCGAAGCGCTGGGAGTTGCCGACCGCGATGTCGGCGCCCCATTCGCCGGGGGGCGTCAGCAGCGTGAGAGCGAGCAAGTCGGTTGCGGCGCTGACCAGCGCGCCTGCCCCGTGCGCCTTCTCGGCGAGAGAACGGAAGTCCTGGATGTCCCCTTCGGTGCCCGGATACTGGACGAGGCAGCCGATAGTGCCGGGCTTGAACGTGAAGCTCTTCGGGTCCGCCACCGTTACCTGTATCCCCACTGCCTCGGCGCGCGTGCGCACGACGGCGATGGTCTGGGGATGACAGCCGATGTCGATCCAGTAAGTCCCGGGGCCGTCATGATTCGTCGCGGCGGCCGTGAGGTGCATCGCTTCGGCCGCGGCCGTGCCCTCGTCGAGCAGGGAGGCGTTCGCCACCTCGAGCCCCGTCAGATCCGACACCATCGTCTGATAGTTGAGGAGGGCTTCGAGCCGGCCCTGAGCGATTTCCGCCTGGTAGGGCGTGTAGGCGGTGTACCAGCCGGGGTTCTCGAGCACGTTCCGGAGCACCACCGGCGGCGTGATGCAGTCCGCGTACCCCATCCCGATATAGGACCGGAAGACCTGATTCTTCGCTGCCAGGGCGCGCAGGACGGCAAGGGCCTCCCGTTCGCTCCGGGCACCGGGGAGGTTCAAGGGTTTTCGCAGACGAATGTCTTCGGGGATCACGGCGTCGATGAAGGCGTCGAGCGACCCGTACCCGACCACCTTCAGCATGTCGCGGACTTCGTCGGGATCCGGGCCGAGGTGTCTGGAGGCGAAGCGATCCGGGTGAGTCAGCGAGGAGGACGCTATGGCCATGGGTTTTCTGACGTCTGACGTCTGATGTCTGGTTGTCCTACTTCCCGATCTGCTTTTCGTACGCAGCGGCATTCAACAGGCCTTTCAGCTCGGCTTGGTCCTTGACCTTCAGCTTGATCATCCAGCCCCCACCATAGGGCTCGCGGTTCACGGCCGCGGGATCCTGCTCCAGCGCGCCGTTCGATTCCACCACCGTGCCGGCCACCGGGCAATACAGGTCGGAAACAGCTTTGACCGCCTCGATGGTTCCGAACACCGCGCCCTTGGCGAAGGTGGCGCCTGCCTTCGGGAGGTCGACGTACACGACGTCCCCCAGCTCACCCTGTGCGTAGTCGGTGATGCCGATCTGCACCACTGACCCGTCGCCGGTCGTTTTGACGTACTCGTGCTCCGCGGTATACGAAAGGTCGGCAGGAACGTTGGCCATGTGCGGGATCCGGTTTGGAGGGTGCCTGGAAATTCGGGGCGAAGGTTATCAGCTTGTGGAGCGTTTCGTCAACTCATCGTACACCGCGCGGGCCTTCTGCTCCAACGCCTCCTTGGAACCGTCGTTGTCGATCACGTACTTCGACTTCCCCCGCTTCCGATCCGAGGGCATCTGCGCCGCGATCATGGCGTCCGCCTCGGCGTTAGACAGGCCCCGCAGGAGCCGGAGCCGGGCGCGCCGGACCGCGGCGGGCGCGTCGACGAGAACGACCGCGTCGAAATGGCCCGGATCGAGGGCCTCGAACAGGAGGGGGATGTCGTTGATCACGATCCGGTCTCCCCGGGCCCGCGCCTCCTCGAGCAGCTGCGCCCGACGACGCTGTACGGCGGGGTGCACGAGGCTGTTGAGCGCGGCGAGCGCCGGATCGTCGCCCATCACTTTGGAACGGAGGGCGGCGCGGTCCAGGGAGCCGTCGGGGTTCAGCACGTCGCGCCCAAACCGGCGGACGATGGCGGTGAGTACCTCGGTACCCGGCGCCTGGGCTTCGCGGGCCAGCTGGTCGGCGTCAATGATCGTCGCACCCCAGGATCGAAACAGGTCGACGACCGTTGATTTGCCGGCGGCGATATTGCCCGTGAGACCGATGTTCAGCATAAAGACTGGGAGGCGGGAAGCGGGAAGTGGGAAGGGTGCTCCCACTCTTCCCTCTTCCCACTTCCCGCTTCCCCCTCAGAGCAGTGCCGTCTGATCCTCATCCGCCCTCGGGACTTTGTGGCAATGCCGGCAGCGTGCCTCGTATGACTCGTGCCCCCCCACCATGATGGTCGGGGAGTCCCACTGGGCCGGTTTGCCGTCCACCAGACGCTGATTCCGGGTCGCCGGGCCTCCGCAGACCACGCAGATCGCCTGGTACTTGTCGACCACTTCGGCCACGCACATGAGGGTCGGCATGGCTCCGAAGGGGAGGCCGCGGAAGTCGACGTCGGTCCCCGCCAGGATGACGCGGACCCCCCGATCGGCAAGTCCATTCGCGACGGCCACCAGCCCGTCGTCCAGGCATTGGGCCTCGTCGACGGCCACGACCTCAGTGGTGGGGGCAATTTGACGTATCAGCTGCTCCGACGAGTCGATGGGCTCGGCTTCGACCGTGATACCGTCGTGGGAGGTCACGGAGTAGAGGCCGGCGTACCGGGCGTCCAGGTGGGACTTGAACACCTGGACCCGCTTCCGGGCGATCACGGCCCGGCGGACCCGCCGGATGAGCTCTTCAGACTTACCGGAAAACATGACCCCGGCGATGACCTCAATCCAACCGGGGCGGGTGCCGTGGAACATGGGGGCGTAGGGTAGCGGGGGGCTGGGGGTAGGTCAAGGAAGCCTTGGTATCTTGCGGTTTTTCGAGGGGGTACCCCATATTATATCGGTTTTTCAAGGCTTTTTGGGATGCCCCCCCGTTTTGGGGTGATTTTGCAAGGCTTTTTCGACCCACCTCCACCAGGGAGTGCGCCATGAACAAAGCCGAGCTGACTGCGGCCCTCGCCATGCGGACGAAGATGTCCAAGGCGGATGCCGGCCGGACGATCGAAGCCCTGTTCGATGACAAGGGCATCATCGCCGGTGAGTTGAAGAAAGGTG
>DATBCM010000223.1:0-8729 GCA_036270455.1 Gemmatimonadales bacterium
GGAAGTAGCCGGCCGGCTCCGGTGCCGTCGCGGAGTCGACGAACCGGTCGTTCACCGGGAGGCTCCAGGTCTTGAGCGAGCCCGTCCCGGCGAGGCGCGGACGCCCGCGCGCCGAGTCCCGAGTGGGCTGCATGACCTCGAGTGGAATCGGCTCCGTGCCGCGGCCCGCGAGCTTGTACTCGACGGCGAGGCTCGGTCGCGGGGCTTCGCCCAACCCTTCGAGCGTGGTTTGACGGTCCGCATCCCGCTCGAGCCGCCTGATCGCGTCGGCGTGCGCCACGGCGTAGTTGAGCGTCTCGACCACGAAGTCGTGCGTCACCTGAATCCGGGTCTTGAAGTCCGCGTGGCTGTAGGCCTCGGAGAGGATGCCGATCCGGCCCCGCAGTCCCGCGTAGTTGGTGCCGTACCAGCCCACCGGCGCGTAGGTGTCCCAGCTCTTGGGGTTCAGCGGATCGCCCACGTTGCCGTAGTCGAAGATCGGCTCGTGGTACTGGTCGGCGAGCGTCTTCCGCAGCGCCGGCAACATCTGATCGCGGGCGAAGGTGAACGGTCCCGCCGGACTCGACGGATCGAGGGGCGGCGCGTAGGTGAGCAGGTAGCCATGCAGGGTCCCGTCGGTCGTGTGCAGGTCCATCATCACCGCGGGGTCCCAGGTCGTGTACACACGCTCGAGGGACGCGCGCGTCTCCGGCGCCTCCGCCTTGAAGTAGTCACGGTTCAGATCGAGGTTGACCCCGTCGGCCCGCTGGCCCACCAGCTCGGGGCCATTCTGCTCCGACCGGTTCAGGCTTTGCGGCCCGAAGGCGTCGTTGCCGTCCGGGTTGTAGTTGGGGCAGACCAGGATGACGAGGCTCTTGAGGAGATCGCGCCGCGGTCCCGCGAGCTCTCGTAGCAACGTCAGGACCGCTTCCTTTCCTTCTACCTCGCCGGCGTGGATGTTCGCCTGGACGTAAACCACCAGCTTCCCGGACGCCGCCGCCTCGGCAGCCGAGGTGACGGGAGGGTCCGACGCGATGACCAGATAGACCGGCTTGCCGAGTGTGCTCGAGCCCATGGTGCCGACCGCGATGGGCGCGCCCGCGAGCTGCAACGAGTCGAGGAAGAGACCCACGTCGGCGGACGTCGAGGTCTCCCGGTAATTGGTGCGTTCCGCCGTGGTTTTCGGGAGCGCCTGGGCGCCCACGACCGCGGGAAACAGGATCAGCATCACCATTGCTCGGGTCATGTGTTGGGTCCCTTGGCGACTTAGCATCTTCGCGTCATAGCCTCTTAGCCAGTCGTGGGTAAGATACTCCCAACATGGAATCACGCCTTCAGGTCGCCGCGCAGCAGACTCTCGCGCGTGTCGTCCCGCTCGCGCTGGCGTCCCTCGTCGGGTTGCTCGCGTTCTGGATCACGGCCGCGCCCGGGCCCGGCCTCGAACCCGACTCGATGTCGTACGCGGGCTCGGCGGAGTGGTTCGCACGCCACGGCACGCTCGCCGTCACCACCGCCTACTGGTGGGAGTCGGACAGCACCAGCGCGCTCGGCTCCTTCCCTCCCGGCTATCCGCTCGCGATCTCAGTCCCCGTCGCCCTCGGCGTCGCGCCGGTGCAAGCCGCGCGCCTCGTGATCGTCCTCGCGGCCATGCTCACCGCCTGGGCCCTCGCCTCCGCGGCGTTCGCCGCCGGGGGCTCCATTGGCGCCGTGCTCGCCGCGCTGCTCGCGCTGTTGGCACCCGGCGTAGTCACCCAGCACTGGATCGTCCTGTCCGAGCCTCTGTCGTACGCACTGCTCGCGATCACCCTGGGCCTGATGGCGGCGCGCCCGGAACGCGCCTGGGCGTACGGCCTCACCGCTGGGCTGGCAAACCTCGTGCGGTACGCCGAGATCGCGAGCGTGGTATCGGTGGTGGTCTGGGCGTTCGCGCAGCCGGCCGGGTGGAAGGTCCGTCTCAGGCGGGCCCTACTCGCCGGCATTCCGGCTCTCGTGCTCCAGGGGGCCTGGCTCGCGCGGGAGCGGCTTGCGGAAGCACGCACACCCTTCGCGACGGTCGGGACATTTGGCGGAGTCGCGGGGGCGGTGGGTCAGGGGATCAGTCGCGTCGGCGCGTGGCTGGTGCCGAGCGCCATGCTGCCCGATTCCATGATCCCTTTGGCGGTGCTGGCGATGCTCGCCGTACTGTGGCTCGTGCACCGGACCATCTCCGTGCGCGTCCCGCAGATCGGCATGCTGGAGCGGTGGCTGCTATCCCTCCTGCTCTTTTCGGGCGTCTACGCGGGGATCCTGCTCTTCTCGCGGACCTTTGTGGGCGGGGAGATCGAGTTCGACGACCGCATCCTCTCTCCTTTGTATATCTGCGGCGGGGCGGCCGTCGGCACGATGGTCGGATACCTGTGGGACGGGTGGACGGGCCGCGGGCGTTGGGCGGCGGGGGGCGTGCTCGCGGCCTGGATCGCGGCCGCGGCCCTGGTGGATGTGGGCCAGGTGCGGACCCTGCGGTCCGACGGGTACGGGTATGAGGGCGCGGATTGGCAGAAGACCGACTTCGCGCAGTGGCTCAGGACCGTGGGCGCCAAGTACGACATCTACTCGAACGATCCGGCCGCGGTCTATTTCCTGACGGGGCGTCCGTCCCGCATGCTGCCGGAGACCCTCGCGCCCGACTCAGTGTTGCGCTTCCGCGCCGTATTCGAGAAGCATCCTTCACTGCTGGTGGGATTCCAGGACGACTACCGGCAGTCCGCCACGCCGGCAGTGCTGGCGCGCCAATACGGTCTCTGGAAGCTGAAGGAGTTCGACTATGGGACAGCGTGGGGGGTGAGGGTCTTGCCGAGGTAACCTGGCTGAGAGTGGAGGGTACCAAACTGACCACTCGCATTGGAGATGTCATGACGCTACGCCACGTCGGAATCGTTCTCGTCGTCGGATCCATGGCCTGCTCGAGCTCAATCGAGGGCCCTTTCGGTGTCACCTTGTCCGGGCGCACCAACACCTCGGCGATTCACCTGGGGGAGCCGGTAACCTTCACCGCCACCGTCACGAACCACGCCACCCATTCGGTCTCCCTCACCGTCAACGGATGCCGGGTCGACTTCTACGTCGCCGATTCCAGGGGGAACGTGGTAGTGCCGGCGGGTGGCCAATACTTTTGCGCGGAGTTCATCGGGGAGTGGACCCTCGCTCCCGGCCAAACCCTTGACTTCCCCCACACCTGGACTGGCACCACCACCTCGATAACAAACCCTGAGGTGATCGACAGCTTGCCTCCGGGGGCATACGTCCTGTACGCCACGCTGACGGCCGCGGAGGGAACGCTGACTACCGCTCGGTTCCCCGTGCGCCTCGAGTAGCGTCGCGCCCTCAGCCAGACGCAGGTATCGTAGGGGGTGACTTGGAACGTCGCCCCCTGTTTCTGTGTCCGTGACGTCGTCGCGGCCGAGCTCCGAGGCAAGGGCGTGACGATCGCGCGATGGTGAAGCTGGCCCTGAAGAGCCTGCTCGCGATGATCGTGCTGCCCGGCACGATCACCGGCTTCGTTCCCTGGCGGTATTTCGGGCTCTCGTCGGTCGACCTCGACCACCTCCGCCCCCTGCAGCTCGCCGGGTTCCCTATTCTGTTCATCGGCGGCGTGATCCTCCTGATCTGCATCTGGGATTTCGCGCGAAAAGGAAAAGGGACTTTGGCCCCCGTCGACCCCCCGAAGCACCTGGTGGTCGAAGGCCTCTACCGCTACGTCCGAAACCCGATGTACGTGGGCGTGTTCTGGATCCTGTTCGGGGAACTGCTGCTGGTGTGGACGACGGCGTTTCTGGGATACCTCATTCTCTTTGCGGTCGCGGTCAACGTATTCGTCATGGGCTATGAGGAGCCCACCCTCCGCCGCCTCTTCGGACCGGAGTACGACGAATACTGCCGCCGCGTCGGACGCTGGATCCCCCGCTGGAGGGTCCGCTAGCGTGCCGTCCTCCCTGGGCCATGCCCTGGCCGGCGCTGGGATCGCGTCCCCCCTGGCTCGCAGCCCGGTCCCAAAGCGGTTTTGGGTCGCCGCCGTCCTGTGCGCCGCCGCGCCTGACCTCGATGTGCTCTGGCACGGCTACGTGACGTGGGGCTCGTGGGCCGCGCACCGGGGCTTCACGCACTCGCTCACGTTCGCGGTGGTACTCGGGACCCTTACCGCCGCATTGGCCTTTCGGGGCCCGCAGTTCGCCCCGGTCCGCTGGCGGTACGCCGCCGCTCTGGTGCTGGCGACCGCAAGCCACGGGTTCCTCGACGGTATGGCCGTCTACGGGACGCCGGTCATGTACTTCTGGCCCTTCAGCACGCACCGATACCTTCTGCCCTGGCACCTCTTCGGGTATGAACACTTTCCCCGGCCCATGTCGATCGGGCACCGGGTGCTGCGCGTGGTGGTGAACGAAATCCTCTGGATCGGGATCCCCAGCGCCCTGCTGCTGGCGGTGACCGCACTCTTCCGGAGGTCCGGCGGGAACCGGTCCGGGGTAGACTTATCATCTCCCTGACCCTGGACCGCACATGACCATCGGCCAGTCCCTGCTCCCGGAATTCGATCAGGAAACCGCGACCACCCGCCGCGTGCTCGAGCGCGTCCCCGACGGCAAGGGCGATTGGAAGCCGCACGCCAAGTCCTTCCCGCTCGCCCACCTCGCCCAGCTGGTGGCGGGGATGCCGAGTTGGATGATCAGCATGCTCAAAGCTCCGGGCCTCGACCTGGCGAAGCAGCCCGGGTACAGCAACGAGAAGACCGCGACCCTCGTGGACGGGTTCGACAAGGGCGTGAAGGCCGCGCGCGAAGCGCTGGCGTCTGCGAAAGACGCGCAGTTCGATGAGATGTGGGCCCTGATGCATCACGGGCATGTGATCACGTCGCAGCCGAGGCGGGAGGTGATCCGCATCCACTTCAGCCACATGGTGCACCACCGGGCGCAGCTCGGCCTCTATCTCAGGATGCTCGACGTCCCGGTGCCGTCCATGTACGGTCCCACCGCGGACGAGCGGTTCGGGTGATTCTCGATGCCTTCACCACCGCCCGGCTGTCCGCCGAGCGGCTCGTGCCGGCACACCGGGACGAGATCCAGCGGATGCATCAGGATCCACGCGCCATGGCCATGCTCGGCGGCGTGCGGGACGCGGTGAAAACGCAGGAATACCTGGACCGGAACCTCGCCCACTGGGATGAATTCGGATTCGGACTCTGGATCCTCCGGGACCGCGCGAGGGGCGAGATGATCGGGCGCGGGCTCCTCCGCCACCTGGACGTCGAAGGCCAGGACGACATCGAGACGGGATACGCGTTTTATCCCGCGTGGTGGGGCAAAGGACTCGCGACCGAAATCGCTCGCAAGTGTCTGGAGCTGGGGTTCGCAACCCTGAAGCTCGAGTCGATCGTGGGGCTCACGACTCCCGCCAACAGCGCCTCTCAGCACGTCCTCAAGAAAGTCGGCATGGTCCAGGATCGTGCCTACGACCACGCGGGGGTCCCGCACGTGCTCTTCCGGGTCAGGCGTCAAACGTGGGCGGGAACGCGGTAGATTCCCCGCTGTGCTGAACCGCCTTCGGACCATCCTCAGCGACGATGCCACTCAGGTGCCGAGCCGGGTGGTCACGCTCTACGCGCTGGTCGCCATCGCGAACGTGGGCGCCTGGGCGTGGGCCCTCCTCGCCTTCCGTCATTTCCCTCTGCTGCTCGGCACCGCGCTCCTGGCCTACGGCTTGGGGCTTCGCCACGCGATCGATGCCGACCACATCGCCGCCATCGACAACGTCACGCGGAAGCTGATGCAGGAAGGCAAGCGCCCCGTCGGCGTCGGATTCTTCTTCTCCCTCGGCCACTCGACCGTCGTGGTGCTGGCGTCGGTGGCCATCGCGGCCACCGCCATCGCGCTGAACACGCAGCTGGCCGCCTGGCACTCGCTCGGCGGGGTCATCGGCACCATCGCGTCGGCGGGATTTCTGCTCGTGATCGCCGGGATCAACCTCGTGGTGCTGGTGTCGGTCTACCGCACCTTTCACAAGGCGCGGAAGCACGGACAGTACTTCGAAGAGGAGCTCAACACTCTCCTCGCCGGCGGCGGCCTGCTCGCCCGCCTGTTTCGCCCGATGTTCGCGATGATCCGCCGCTCCTGGCACATGTACCCGCTGGGACTCCTGTTCGGACTGGGCTTCGACACGGCCACCGAGATCGCGGTCCTCGGCATCTCGGCCGCTGAGGCGGCGCGGGGGATGTCGATCTGGACCATTCTGGTGTTCCCCGCCCTGTTCACCGCCGGCATGTCCCTGGTGGACACCACCGACTCGATCCTGATGCTCGGCGCCTACGGCTGGGCGTTCACCACGCCGATCCGGAAGCTCTACTACAACCTGACCATCACCTTCGTCTCCGTGGTGGTGGCGCTGCTCGTGGGGGGGATCGAGGCGCTCGGCCTCGTGGGCGCGAAGTTCGGGCTGGCAGGCGGGTTCTGGCGGATGATCGCGACCCTCAACGGCAACTTCGGGTCGATCGGGTACCTCATCATCGGGGTGTTCGTGGTCAGCTGGATCTTGTCCGTTGGGATCTACCGGCTGAAAGGCTACGATAAACTCGAACCGGTCCCGGTCCGTAGGGTCGAGCCATGATCCCGATCCAGGCGATGATGTGGCTCTGGCTGGTCTGGCTCGTCAGCTGGTGGGGCGCGGCATTCTGGAGCGACCGGGCGGTCAAAGGCCCCGGTGCCGGACCGCAGGTCGCCTATAACCTGCTGACCGTCGGCGGTGGCGTTCTCCTCTTCGCCATCAATTCCACCGACCCCGCCCTGCGGCTCCCCTTGGCCGCGCGCTGGGGAACGCTCGGGCTCGCAACCGCCGGATTCCTGTTCGCCTGGTGGGCCCGCATCACCCTGGGCCGTTTCTGGGCGCGGAACGTCTCCCGGAGGGCCGATCACCGGGTGATCGACAACGGACCCTACGCGTTGGTTCGTCACCCCATCTATACGGGCATCATCACCGCGACCATCGCGACGGCTCTGCTGAAGGCGACGTGGATCGCGTGGGCCGGGGTGGTGGTGATGACCGTAGGCTGGTACGTGAAGGCGCGGCTCGAGGAGCGCTTCCTGCATGGCGAGCTCGGCGAGGCCTACGACGCCTACCAGGCGCGCGTCCCGATGCTGGTCCCGTTCATCTGAGATTCCGGCGCGCCAGGCCGCCGGAGCGCCGCGACCAGTTGAACTAGCGACTGATTCAAACTGTATCGACCTTGGTGGCTGATCTTTTTGGAGCCCCCTGTTGCCGCTCTCGCAGGTGGGGATGACCCATTTCAAGCACGTGGGACCAGTCCTGGACGAGATCTTCATCCACATCTTCGGCGTCGGGATCCCCGCGGCGTTGTTCGTGCGCGCCGCGGGGCCCGGTTCAGCTAGCGGCTCTTGATGAAGGTGCCGTCCTGCAGTTCAGCGTAGGCCTGTCGCAGCTCGTCCGCCGTATTCATCACGATCGGACCATACCACGCCACCGGCTCCTCCAGGGGCCGGCCCGACACCAGCAGGAACCGAATCCCTTCGTCTCCCGCCTGGACCGTGACCTCATCCCCGCCGCCGAACAATACGAGTGACCGGTTGCCGGTTTTCTCATATCTGGCGATGGCGTCAGGCCCCGTGCCCTCGGTCAGCACGGCGAGCGGCTGCGACGCGTCCCGGAAGCTTCCCGAGCCCGCGAACACATAGGCGAACGCGTGACGCGCGGCCTCGACGGGCAGCGTCTTCTTCTTCCCGGGCGGGACCCACACGTCGAGATATCGGGGATCCGCCGCGACGCCTTCGACCGGTCCCTGCTTGCCCCAGAAATCG
This sequence comes from Gemmatimonadales bacterium, assembly GCA_036270455.1. GTDB lineage: Bacteria > Gemmatimonadota > Gemmatimonadetes > Gemmatimonadales > GWC2-71-9 > 40CM-2-70-7. Next base: position 7,821 of record DATBCM010000223.1, read on the forward strand.
CCGCAAACCACGCGCACCACGGTCCCGTCGTCGTCGGTGACTTCGGGAATGTCCTTGGCCAGCACGTCCTGGTAGCGGGGGTCGCTCATCTTGAGCCGCTTGGGGAGATTGGACCACAGCTGGAACCCGTGCATCAGGCCCTGCTGGTCTCCCTTGGGCATCTCCTGGTGGAGAATCCCGCTCCCCGCGGTCATCCATTGGACGTCGCCGGCGCCCAGCGAGCCACGGTTGCCGAGTGAGTCCCCGTGCTCCACGGTGCCCTTGAGGACGTAGGTGATCGTTTCGATGCCGCGGTGTGGGTGCCACGGAAAGCCGGCGAGATAATCGGCGGGACGGTCATTGCGAAAATCGTCGAACAACAGAAAAGGATCGTATTCCTTGGTATCGCCGAACCCGAACGCACGGCGCAGTTTGACGCCGGCGCCTTCCATGGTGGGCTGGGATTCGATGATACGTTCTACCGGACGGAGAGACACCTGAACCTCCCAAAGTGAGTCGACTGCAGTTTCCTCTGAACGTCGGGAGGAATCAGCAAGTTCCCTTCCGTCGTCTCAGGCTCAGCCCGTGAATAGATTCTTCCGATGCCGCGCATCGCCCTCGCGACCTACGCCGCGTTTCCGGACCTTCCGCCGGACGACCAGATCTTGCAACGTGCACTCGAGCGGCGCGGGGCACAGGTCCTCCCGGTCCTCTGGGACGCCCCAGCAGACTGGTCCACGTTCGACATCGTGGTGGTCCGCTCCTGTTGGGACTATCACCTGCGCCACGCGGAGTTCCTCACGTGGATCGGCCGCGTGGAGCGCGCCGGTGCGGTGCTCCACAACGCTCCCTCCATCCTGCGGTGGAATTCCGACAAGCGCTACCTGCGGGACCTCGAACAGGCGGGCGTCGACGTCGTCCACACCCGCT
>DATBCM010000224.1:0-8283 GCA_036270455.1 Gemmatimonadales bacterium
CCCCCACCCACACTGAACCCCAGGTCCGAGGTGCCATAGGTGCCACCCCGGGCGGAGATGGTGCCGTGCGGAGCGCCCGTCCCCGTCTTCGTAAAGATCTGGACCACCCCGCTCACCGCATCCGACCCGTACAGCACGCTCACGGGTCCCGCCACCACTTCGATCCGGTCGATGTTGTCCGTGGTCAGGTTGGCGAAGTCGTAGGAGCCTCCCGGGGCGTTCTGCGGCACGCCGTCGATCAAGACCTTGGTGTAGTCGCTCTCGCCCCCGCGCAGGAACAGCGACGTCTGGGATCCGAAGGAGTTCGTTTCGACCACGGCCGCACCGGGTACGAGCCGCAACGCCTCGGCCACGGTCCGAATCCCCCGGGCCTGAAGATCCGCGCCCCGAAGCACCGTGGTCGTTACCGGGAGCCGGTCGGCAGGCGTCGGTACGCCGGTCGCCGTCACCACCACCGGAGGCAGCCGGAACGTATCGGCGGGAGTCTGAGCACCCGCGGAACGGGCTCCCAGCGCAGAGACCAACCAGACCAGCGATAACAGACGGACGCGAAAAGCGTGACGCATGCCTAACTCCGATCCTTGGGAAGTTCGCGGCGCAACGGAATCATTTGCGGACGATCATCGAACGGCTGAATCGCGACGGGCCACTCAAAGACCCGCTCCACCGTTTCGCGCGACAGCACGTCGCGAGCCGGCCCAAGACCCGCCGCGGTCCCCCGCGACAGCAGGAGCACGCGGTCGGCAAAGCGGGCCGCGAGGTTCACGTGGTGAGTGATCACGACGGCGGCGAGATTGCGGCCGTCGCGGTTGTCCACCAGCGCACGCACGCGCTCGAAGAGCTCCATCTCGTGCTTCACATCGAGGGATGCGGTCGGCTCGTCGAGGACCAGGAGCCGCGGCTCCTGTGCCAGCGCGCGGGCGAGGCGCACGCGCTGCTGCTCGCCCCCCGACAGCGTCTCGAGCCAGCGATCCGCGAGGCCGCCCGCATCACAGGACTCGAGCGCATCCCGCACCGCCTGGTGATCGGCGCGCCGTGGCGCGGCGAAGGGCGGCAGATGGGGATACCGGCCCAGCATGACCGCCTCACGGGCCCGCTGCGGGAACGTCATTTCTTCCCGTTGGGTCACGACGGCGGCCACGCGGGCCAGCGCCTTGCGGTCCCATTGCCCGGCGGGCTTCCCCGACACGAGCGCAGCACCGGCGCTGGGGACGAGGGCGCCGAGCGCCACACGCACCAGCGTGGTCTTGCCCGACCCGTTGGGGCCCAGAACGGCGACCAGCTCGCCGGGCGCAACGCTCAAGGAGAGGTCGTGCAGGGCGTCATGATCGGCGCCCGGATACCGAACGGAGACGTGCTCGAGGCTCAGGATCATGCCCGGACCCAACGGCGCAGCAGCACCGCGAACGCCGGTACCCCGATCAAGGCGGTCACGATGCCCACCGGCAGCTCCCGCGGGGCCACCGCCGTCCGGGCGAGCGTGTCCGAGAGCAGCAGGAGAATTCCGCCGCCAAGGAAGGACACGGGGATGAGGGCGCGGTGCCGGTGTCCCCAGATCAACCGTCCGATGTGCGGCACGATCAGGCCGACGAAGCCGATGACGCCCGAGACGGCGACGGCTGCGGCGGTGAGGAGCGAGGCCGCCAGGTACACGCGCCGGCGGACCCGCGCGACATCGGCCCCGAGATAGGACGCGGGCTCATCTCCCAGCGCCATCAGATCGAGCGGCCGCGCGGCCGCCATCAGAATGAACACTGGGACGGGCAGGTACAGTGCCATCACCAGCACCGTGGTCCACGACGCCCCCGACAAACCGCCCCACAGCCACAGCATGGCGTTCCGCAGCTGCTCGGCTTCCGACAGCGACACGATGGCCGTCGTGATGGCGGCGGCAAACGATCCGACGACCACGCCCGCCAGGAGGAGAATGCGGGGATCGATGGTCGCTCCCGCGACCAGACCGAGGCGGTAGACCAGCGCCATGGCGGCCAACGCCCCGGCGAAGGCGGCGAGGGGCAGCGCCCAGGGACCGGAGAGGTGCAGCGCGATGGCGCCCACGGCGCCGAGCCCTGCCCCACCGGACAATCCCATCAGGAACGGGTCGGCCAGGGGGTTTCTGACCAGAGCCTGCAGCCCCGCTCCCGAGACACCGAGAGCCCCGCCCACGAGCAATCCCAGCAGCGCCCGCGGCACTCGCAGGTCACGCACGATGGGCGAGTGGACCAGCTCCGAGAGGGGCACGCTGGTGGGACCCAGCAGGACGGCGAGCACCAGGGCTACGCCAGAGAGCGCCACCAACCCGACGTTCTTCACCGGCCGACGGCCAGGAGACGCGCGTACGCCGCGATGGCCTCCGCCGCCCGGGGACTGGGACGCCCGAACAGGGTGCCGGGAAGGTGGAGAATGTGTCCGGCGCGAACCGCGGGCACCGCCCGCCATTCCGGCCGCTGCGCGAACGCCGGCGTGTTGGACGCGCTCGAGTCATCCACCACCGCGAGGTAGTCGGGATTGCGGGCCGCGATGCTCTCCAGCGACACCGTCGCCGACGCCTGGGTCAGATCGTGGAAGACATTCTGAGCCCCCGCCAGCCGTCCCAGCTCGTCCAGAAAACTCCCGGCCCCGATCACGATGGGCGGATTGTCCCAGACCACGATGGCGATCCGTGCCTGGACGGGCGGCGGCGTGGCGGCGGCCAGGGTGTCGAGCAACCGGCCGACGGAGTCTCCGGGGGCCACATGCCCCGTGAGGGTGCCAAGGAGCCTGGCGTCGCGGGCCACGTCACCCAGACGGTCCTGGCGCAGCACCACCGCGGTGATGCCCAGGTGGTCGAATTGGCTGATGGCGGTGGCATTGGACGGTGAGCGGTACAGGACGACGAGATCCGGGTGGGTTGCCGCCACGGCTTCGATGTTCGGTTCGAGGCCGTCCCCCACCACGGGAACCGTCAGGGCGGCCGCGGGATACCGGCACCAGGTGGTCCGGCCGACCACCTGGGACCCGGCGCCGACGGCGAACAGCAATTCCGTGGACGAAGGCGCGAGCGAGACGACGCGGCGCGCGGGAGCGGTGAGGCTGACCGTGCGGCCCGCATCGTCCGTGACGACGAGGCCCCCGGCGGCCGGAGGGTGACTGCCGCAGGCGGCGAGCAGGATCAGACCGAGATGGAGTGAGGCTCTGCGCACAAAATCAAAAACCCATCCCTGGCGGAGCAGAGATGGGTGAGCGCCTGCGCCGGAGTGCGCAGCGCCACCATCCCTCCCGCGAGGGAATTACAGGTGGCGCGAACGGGGAGGTCTCCTGGCTCCGGGCTCACATCGGCTCGCCTTCCCGGTTTCCCAGTGGCGTGAGCCGACTCGATCTGCCCGTTACAGTGGCGGGGCCGCGCCGGATTTGCACCGGCTTCCGTGAATCCCGCGTTCGCGTTATGGACTACGAAGCTATGCTAGCGCCGCCGCGGGGCCGTCGCAAGGCCAGAAAGAATCCGCCGGCGAGCACCAGGGCGGCGAGCACCGCGATGAGTGGGACGAGGGACTCGAGCCGAAAGGCCGCGCGCGGGAAATCGATCGCCACGAGGGCGCCCGATTTCACGTGCTCGATCTGGTACTCGGCGAAATGTCTCGCCTCGAGCAGCTTGACACCGAGGCTGCGCAGGCCGGGTCCGGTCACGCGAGCGGTCGTGTCTTCGAGCAGGAGGAGCAACGCGTCGAGCGGGTGATCCACCGGCAGCATGAATCGGGACGAGCCCCCGGGAATGAGATAGCTGTACGCGAGCTGGCGCCCTCCCCCCGGCTGCACGGCGCCGTACAGCCCGACGGTGTCCCCGTGGCGGCTCACCGCGTCGCTCGAAAAGTCCCCCTGCCCCACCGAGAACTGGAGGACGCCGGGCGGCAACGCGCCCGTCCACACCGGGTGCAGCGTGTCGGCGGCGATGCGGGTCTTCTCGCCGGGGTTGGAGAGCACGGCGATCTCCAAGACCTCCCGGGAGCCGTCCCTCTTGGGGAGGGCGACGGACACCAGGCGCTTGGTCACCGTCAGTGGTGGCCCGTCGACCGCCGTGTCGTACACGCGGAGTGTGTCGACCTTCGGCCCCCGGCCCGGGGCGAACAGCGCCGGCCTGATGGGTTCCGAGAAATACCCTACGCCATCGTGGAGCACGCTGACCAGGTAGGTCGCCGTGGAATCCACGGCCGCGATCCGGAGCTGGTAGTGGCCATTCGCATCGAGGCGGGCGGAGTCGAGGGGACCCTGTACCAGCATGGTCACCCGGTGCAGGATGACGGTGGCGCCGGTGAGGGGGCGAGGATGCGTGTAGCCGAGGGTCACGGACCCGGTCAACGTGACTGACTGACCGCCCGCGATTCCCACTCCACCCCCCAGAGCCCAGAGGCCCAGGAGGAGGGCGCTACGGCGTGAACTTCCCGAAATCTTCAGGATCGAGGTTCTGGAGGTAGGTCTTGAGGGCCTCGGCGTCGAGCGGGCCACTGCTTCGCTCGCCGCCCGGACCCGCGCTTTCGATGGTGTCCGTGGTTTCGATGACGGTGTGCTGGAGGAGCTCTTCAGTGGTGAGGATGGGCGCCTGCAACCGCAGGGCCAGCGCGATCGAGTCCGAGGGCCGGGCGTCCACCTGAATCACCTGGTCCCCGCGGTAGAGGTGGAGCTCGGCGTAATAGGTCGAGTCCTTCACCGCCGTGATGATGATTTTCCGCAGCTCGGCGCCCAGCCCGATGATGACCTGCTTCAGCAGATCGTGCGTGAGGGGCCGGGACGACTTCACGCCCGCCAGCTCCATCGCGATCGCGCTGGCCTCCGCGGGCCCGATCCAGATCGGGAGCACCCGCTCACCGTCCGACTCCCGCAGGATCACCACGGGGGTGTTGTTGGTCCGGTCGAGACCGAGGTTGGCGACGCGGACTTCCTTCATGTCGTCCCTCTCAGGTCCCCATGTCCCACGACGCGAGATACTTCTGCTGCTCCGCCGTCAGGGAGTCGATGGTGACGCCCATGCCCGCCAGCTTGAGGCGGGCGATGTCCTGATCCAGGTCGCGCGGGATCCGGTGGACGTCCTTGCCGAGCTGCTTGTATTCCTTCACGACGAATTCCGCCGCCAGCGCCTGGTTCGCGAAGGACATGTCCATCACGCTCGCGGGATGACCCTCGGCGGCCGCCAGGTTGACCAGACGGCCATCGGCCAGCACGAAGATCTTCTTGCCGTCGAGGGTCCAGCCCTCCACGAGGTCACGGACGTGGTCGGGTCCCTTCGCCTTCGCCTTGAGGGCGTCGAGATCGATTTCGACATTGAAGTGCCCGGAATTCGCGATCACCGCGCCATCCTTCATCGCCCGCATGTGTTCCAGACGGATCACGTGCACGTTGCCGGTCAGCGTGACGAAGATGTCTCCCACCTTCGCCGCGTCTGCCATGGGCGCAACCTGGAATCCGTCCATCTGCGCCTCGAGCGCTTTCAAGGGGTCGATCTCGGTGACGATCACCGTCGCCCCCGCGCCCCGGGCCCGCATCGCGAACCCGCGCCCACACCATCCGTACCCCGCCACCACCACCGTGCTCCCGGCGATGAGGAGGTTCGTGGCGCGCAGAATGCCGTCCAGGGTCGACTGGCCCGTGCCGTACCGGTTGTCGAACAGGTGCTTGGTGTCCGAGTCATTCACGGCCACCACCGGGAATTGGAGTACCCCGTCCTTGGCCATCGCCTTGAGACGGATGACCCCCGTGGTGGTCTCTTCCGTGGATCCAATCACCCGTTTCACGATCGCCGAGCGGTCGGCGGCGGACATCTGCTCCACCCAGCGCCGTACCGGCGGGGCGAGGTCGTCCAGACGGTTGAGAGCGATCATGTGCAGCGCGCCGACCAGGTCGGCGCCGTCATCCATGGTAATGTCGGCCTGATGCGCCAGCGCCGCCCGGAGGTGCTCGTAGTAGGTCTCGTGGTCCTCACCCTTGATGGCGAAGACCTTGATCCCGTGATGCGCCACGAGATGCGCCGCGATGTCGTCCTGGGTCGAGAGCGGGTTCGACGCGCACAGCGCGACGTCGGCCCCGCCGGCCTTCAGGGTGACCATCAGGTTCGCGGTCTCGCTGGTGACGTGGAGGCACGCCGACAGCTTCCGCCCCGCCAGGGGCTTTTCGCGGGCGAACCGCTCCCGCACCTGGCGCAGCACCGGCATGGACCGCTCGGCCCACTCCGCGCGACGGCGTCCCTCATCCGCCAGCGCCGGATTCTTGATGTCGGACTTCTCGGAAGCAGCCGTCGTAGCAGGCGTCATGCCGTGACCTTGGTCGAGCGGTAGTGCTTGGAGCGCTGCGCGGCGAGGCGCAGCTCTTCCACGCGGTTGGTTCGTTCCCAGGAGAAGAAACCGTTGGCACCAGGCTCGCGACCGAAATGGCCATACGCCGCGGTGGGCTTGTACAGGGCTTTGCGGAGATCCAGCGCCTTGATGATCCCGGCGGGTCGCAGGTCGAAGACCTCGCGGACCGCGTCTTCCAGGGCCGCCTCCGGCACCTGACCGGTCCCGAACGTGTCCACCATGACCGACACGGGGTCGGCCACGCCGATCGCGTAGGCGACCTGCGCCTCGCAGCGGGCGGCGAGCCCGGCCTGCACCACGTTCTTGGCGACCCAGCGCATCGCGTACGCGGCGGAGCGGTCCACCTTGGAGGGATCCTTCCCGCTGAACGCCCCACCGCCGTGGCGCGCAATCCCGCCGTAGGTGTCGACGATGATCTTGCGGCCGGTCAGTCCAGCGTCCCTCTGCGGGCCCCCGACCACGAACCGGCCGGTCGGATTCACCAGGACATCCGCATCGGGAACCGTGAACCCGGCGTCGGCGAGCACCGGCGTCACCACCGCCTTGATCACCGCTTCGCGGAGCTCGTTCGCCTTGATGCGGTCGGAGTGCTGGGTGGATACGACGACCTTGCTGATGCCGACGGGCCGCGCGCCTTCGTACACCACGCTGACCTGGGTCTTGCCGTCGGGGCGGAGGTACGGGAGCGACCCGTCCTTACGCACGGCGGCCAGGCGCTCCGCCAGCCGGTGGGCCAGGACGATGGGCAGGGGCATGAGGGACGCCGTCTCATTCGTGGCGTACCCGAACATCATGCCCTGATCCCCCGCCCCGCCGCTGTCGACGCCCATCGCGATGTCCGCGGACTGGCGGTCGATGGTGGTCAGGACGGCGCACGTCTCGGCATCGAAGCCGTAGCTCGCGTCCGTGTATCCGATGGCCTTGATGGTGCCCCGGACGATGTCCGGGATGTGGACGTAGGTCGTCGTCGTGATCTCGCCCGCCACAACCGCCATCCCCGTCGTCACCAGGGTTTCACAGGCGACCCGGGCGGCGGAGTCATTGGTCAGAATGGCGTCGAGAATCGCGTCCGAGATCTGGTCCGCGATCTTGTCGGGATGGCCTTCGGTGACGGACTCGGATGTAAAGACGTGGCGAGCGTCCAACATGTGGATGGGTCTCCCTTTAGCTAGGCAAACTAGCGGAGGTGCGACCCCCGGGCAACCGCGCGTCGGGATCGAGCAACTTCATGTCCACCGCTTCCGCCAGCGCGTAACGCAAAATGTCGAGGGCCAGGTCCGCCGACCGCGCGGCCAGTGCGGCGACGGCCGCCGACATCGCCTGCTCGCGGCTCACCTGACGCACCAGCCACCGGATGAGCGGCAGTGCCGGCGGCGCCACGGAAAGCGTTTCGTACCCGAGACCGATCAGCAGGAACGCCGAGATGGGTTCGGACGCCATCTCGCCGCAGACGCTCGCGGGTTTCCCCGCGGCACGGGCCGCCTCGGCCACGAGCTTCAGGAGTCGCAGCACGCTCGGATCGTGAGGCGTGAACCGGTTCGCCAGGCGCGCGTTGCTCCGATCCACCGCCAGCGTGTACTGCGTGAGATCGTTGGTGCCCACCGACAGGAAGTCGGAGATCTCGGCCAGCCGGTCGGCCATCACCGCGGCCGCCGGCGTCTCGACCATCACGCCCACGGGCACGGTTTCCGCCGCCGTGACGCCGGCGCGCTTGAGCAGCTGTCCTTCCTCCGCGACCATCTCGCGCGTCGTCTCGACCTCGGAGAGGCGGGTGACGAGCGGGATCATCAAGTGGATGGGCACGTGAGCCGCGGCCCGGAGCGCGGCGCGGATCTGCACCCGGAACATCTCGGGCTGATCGAGACACACGCGGATGGCGCGCCAGCCCAGGAAGGGATTGGCCTCCGGAGGCGCCCGGAACGGCGCCGGGAACTTGTCCCCCCCCAAGTCGTACGTCCGG
>DATBCM010000225.1:0-9684 GCA_036270455.1 Gemmatimonadales bacterium
CGACGTCGCGTCCGGGCAATTCGAAATAGTTGAACGCGATGGCGGCGCCGCGCTGCGCGAGATCTAGACAGACCGCGCGGCCCATGCCGGTGGCGCCTCCCGTGACCATGGCGACACGGCCCGAGAAGCGGTCGCCGGCGCGCGCGGGCTCGTCACGTTCGTGCGGTTTCGGGATGCCTGGGACCGTCCCGGCTCCCGACGGACGTCCGCTCGTTGACCAGGGGTAATTCACCACAGTCGGGCGAACCTACGGCGGGATTTGAACCTCGGCAAGACGAGCCGTACCTTAGCGGGATGCGCCGCATCGCATCCATCGTTGTCTGGGCCGTCATCTCCGCTCTGGGCGCGCTCGCGTTCGCCACGCTCGCCTGGTCCCGCGGCGAAACCGTCAGCGCCGCCTGGCTCCTCATCGCCGCCGTCTGTACCTACGCCGTCGGCTACCGCTTCTACTCGAAGTTCATCGTCACCCGGGTCTTTGCCCTCGATGCCACGCGGGCCACGCCCGCGGAACGGCTCGAGAATGGCCGGGACTTCGTCCCCACGGGAAAGTGGGTGCTGTTCGGTCATCACTTCGCGGCCATCGCGGGCGCCGGCCCGCTCGTCGGCCCGGTCCTGGCCGCGCAGTTCGGGTTCCTGCCCGGGACGCTCTGGCTCGTGATCGGCGTCGTCCTGGGCGGTGCCGTCCAGGATCTCACCATCCTCTGCTGCTCCCTCCGCCGCGACGGCAAATCCCTCGGCCAGATGGCCAAGGAAGAGATCTCGCCCGCGGCCGGCATGACCGCGATGCTCGCCGTGCTCTTCATCATGGTCATTCTCATCGCGGTGCTGGCCCTGATCGTCGTGAACGCCCTGAAGGCCAGCCCCTGGGGCCTCTTCACCATCGCCTGCACCATCCCGATCGCCCTCCTCATGGGCTGGTGGATGCGCACCTGGCGCCCGGGCAAGGTGGGAGAGGCGTCGCTGGCGGGGGGCGTGCTGTTGATCCTGGCGCTCGTGGGGGGCGGTTGGGTGTCGCGGCACGCCGGGCCCGCCGCAGCCTTCACGTTCACGGGTACCGCGCTCACGGCGCTGATCGTCGGCTACGGGTTCTTCGCGTCGGTGCTGCCGGTGTGGATGCTGCTGCTGCCGCGCGATTACCTCTCCACCTTCCTCAAGATCGCCACCATTCTGGGGCTCGCCGTCGCGATCCTCATCCTGCTCCCGCCCCTCCGCATGCCGGCGATGACACCGTTCGCGAAGCTGGGCGAGGGCCCCGTCTTCGCCGGGAAGTTCTTCCCGTTCGTCTTCATCACCATCGCCTGCGGCGCCATCTCGGGGTTCCACGCGCTGGTGGCGTCGGGGACGACGCCCAAGATGCTGCGGCGGGAACCGGACGCCCGGATGATCGGCTACGGCGGCATGCTGATGGAGTCGTTCGTCGGCGTGATGGCGATCATCGCGGCCTGCACCCTGCATCCCGGGGTCTACTTCGCGATGAACACCACGCCCGCGGCGCTCCAACAGGCGGCACCCGTGCTCCAGGCGGCAGGCTTCGTCGTGTCTCCCGACTCGATGGCCGCGCTGGCCGCCGAAGTAGGGGAGAAGACGCTGGTGGGCCGGGCGGGAGGCGCGCCGGCGCTCGCGGTGGGGATGACCCAGATCTTCTCAGGGCTGACGCACGCGCTCGGGGGCCAGACCCTCGCCGCGCTCTGGTACCACTTCGCCATCATGTTCGAGGCGCTCTTCATCCTCACCACCATCGACGCCGGGACCAGGGTCGGCCGCTTCATGCTCCAGGAGCTCCTGGGACATGCGTGGCCCCGGATGGGCCAGACCAGCTGGTATCCGTCGGTGATCCTTTCGAGCCTCCTGATCGTCGGCGGCTGGGGATATTTCCTCTATCAGGGCGTGCTCGACCCCCTGGGCGGCATCAACTCGCTCTGGCCCCTCTTCGGCATCGCAAACCAGATGCTCGCCATCGTCGCGCTCGCCGTCGCCACCACGATCATCATCAAGATGAATCGCGCGCGCTTCGCCTGGGTCACCCTCGCTCCGCTCGCCTGGCTGGTCGCCGTGACCATGACCGCGGGATTCGAGAAAATGTTCTCCGCGGATCCCCGGCTCGGCTTCATCGCGCACGCGGCCTCGCTCGCCGGCTCGCTCGATCCCAATGCCGCCCGGCTCATCTTGAACGACCGCGTGAACCTGGTCGCCACGTTCGTGTTCACAGCCGTGGTGCTCCTCCTGCTCGCCATCTCGCTCAAGGAATGGATCCTGGTCCTGGCCCGGAAGAAGCAGGCCTCGGTGAACGAGGTCCCATATGTCGCCACGAGCTATGCCGCGGGCGATTGAGCGGCTGCTCTGGGCGCTGCGGCGGATCGTGGGCGCCCCCGACTATCAGGCGTACCTCGACCATTGCCGGCGGGCCGGGCACCCGCCGCATCTCGACGAAAAGGCCTATATCCGCGAGTTCTTCGACCGGAAGGGCGCCCGCACCCGCTGCTGTTGATTAGGTTTCCCCCCCGTCATGTCAGCCTCCGGGTCTCAGCCGTCTCCCACTGCCGCGCCCCACCCGCGGCGCTACATCGCCCTGCTCTCTCTCACGGCGCTCGGCGTCGTCTACGGCGACATCGGCACGAGCCCCTTGTACGCTCTCCGCGAATGCTTTTTCGGCCCGCATGCCGTACCTCCCACGCCCGACAACGTCGTCGGGATTCTGTCGCTGGTGTTCTGGGCGCTGATCCTCGTCGTGTCGGTCAAATACGTCGCGTTCATCCTGCGTGCCGACAACCGGGGGGAGGGCGGCATCCTCGCGCTGATGGCCCTGCTGGTGCCGCGCAACGGCGAACCGCAGCGGCGGCGGTGGTTCATCGTGGGACTGGGACTCTTCGGTGCGGCCCTGCTCTATGGCGACGGCATGATCACCCCCGCTATCTCGGTGCTCTCGGCCGTCGAAGGCCTGAACGTCGCCACACCCGTCTTCGAGCCTGTGATCATCCCCATCACCATCGCCGTGCTGGTCGGGCTCTTTCTCCTGCAGAGCAAGGGCACCGCAGGGATAGGCGCCCTGTTCGGACCCGTGATGCTCCTGTGGTTCGCCTGCATCTCCGTGCTCGGCATCGGCGGCATCCTGCGGGCCCCCACGGTCCTCGGCGCCATCAATCCCGCCCACGCCCTCGACTTCTTCTCCCAGAACGGCCTGGCGGGATTTCTGGTCCTCGGGGCGGTGGTGCTGGTGGTGACCGGGTGCGAGGCGCTCTATGCCGACATGGGTCACTTCGGGCGCAAGCCGATCCGCCTGACCTGGTACTCGCTGGTCCTGCCCGCGCTCCTGCTCAACTATTTCGGACAGGGTGCCCTGCTCCTGGCCGACCCAGGGGCGGCCCACAACCCCTTTTACCGGTTGGCGCCCTCGTGGGCCCTGTACCCGCTGGTGGCGCTGGCGACCGCGGCGACGGTCATCGCTTCTCAGGCGGTGATTTCAGGCGCGTTCTCGCTGACGCGGCAGGCGGTGCAGCTGGGGTACTCGCCGCGGCTCGAGATCGAGCACACGTCGGGGGCCGAAATTGGGCAGATCTACGTGCCCCAGGTGAACTGGGCTTTGATGGTGGCTACGATCGGCCTGGTACTCGGCTTTGGCTCCTCGTCACGGCTCGCCGCCGCGTACGGCATCGCCGTCACCGGCACCATGGCGACGACGTCCGTACTCTTCTACTTCCTGGCTCGTGAGCGCTGGCAGTGGCGGCCCATTCTGGTGGTGGCGCTCTGCACGGTCTTCCTCGGCGTCGATCTCTCCCTCTTCGGCGCGAGTGCGGTGAAGCTCTATCAGGGAGGGTGGTTCCCCCTCGCCGTGGCAGGTGGCGTCTTCATCCTGATGACGACGTGGAAACGCGGGCGGGAGCTGCTCGCGGAGAAGCTGAGCGTGGTCGGCGTCCCCGTGGAGACCTTCCTGGGTGACCTCCAGTCGCACCGGGTGATCCGCGTGCCGGGGACGGCAGTCTTTCTCACCTCGAACGCCGAAGGCATTCCCCTCGCCCTGCTCCACAACTTGAAGCACAACAAGGTGCTGCATCAGCAGGTGGCGTTGCTCACCATCGCCACCGGTGAAGCCCCGCACGTGCCCGATCATGAGCGGCTGGCGGTGAAGCCCCTCGGCCACGGGTTTTACCGGCTCGTCGCGCGCTACGGCTTTATGGAGGATCCCAACGTGCCGGCCCTGCTCGATCAGGCGCGGCCGCTGGGATTCGAGGCCCGGCTCCTCGAGACGACGTTTTTCCTGGGACAGGAAACGGTGGTGCCGGCGCGACGGCGAGGCATGGCCTTGTGGCGGGAAAAGCTCTTCGGGTTCATGTCACGGAACGCGCATCGGGCGACGGCGTACTTCAGGATTCCGCCAAACCGCGTGATCGAGGTGGGCGCCCAAATCGAGCTTTGAGACGAGTGGAGGGGGCCTGCCTCCGCGGCCTATGGTCCGGACTTCTCCGACAGGTACTCCCACATCCAGGAGCTGACCCGGCAACGCTCCGGCACGCCCCCTCCACTCGTCTTCAAGCCTCCGAACGCCTGGACGAAAGCGCGAAAACCGACCAGGCCATCACTAGCACTGCCGTCCCCGCCGCACTTACCCCAAACGCCGTCCCGGCCCCGATCTTTTCATAGACCACCCCTAGCCCGATTCCCCCAGCCAGTGCCGCCATGCCAGTGAGCGCGTGGTAGTTCCCGAAACCGCTCCCCGACTTCCCCCCCGCCAGGCGCGCGACGAGCGCGCGCTCAGGACTCTCCGTGAAGCCGGCCACGACGCCGAGCGCCAGAAAGAGCAACCAGGCGGCGGTGACGCTCGACGCGAAGGCGAAGCCGATGGAGACCAGTACGTACGCCACCCAACCGAGCCACATCGTGAAGACCGATCCGCGGCGGTCGTTCATGGCGCCACCGACGAAGCTCGACGACGACCGGATCACGTGCAGGGCCGCCCACAAGAGCAGGACCTCCGCCACCGGAACGCCCAGCTCCTGGGAGCGGAGGATCATGAGCGTCTCGGGCATGCGGACGAGATACGAGGCGGCGATGACGAAGAGAGAAGCCGGGAGCCGGGAGCCGGGAGTCGTCGCCTCCGTCTTGGGAACCGGCGCCCCCCCGCCGGCGGCGGAGCGGACGGCTCCCCGCTCCCCCCTCCCCCCTCTTGAAGTCGCCCACACCGCCAGCACGAGCACCAGCACCCCTGGAATGGCGCTCGCCTGGATGACCGACCGCACCCCAGCCTGGTGGAACTGCAGGAGGTACCAGGCGACGAGCGGCCCGATGACCGCACCCGCGTGGTCCATCCCGCGCTGGAGGCCGAAGGCCCGTCCGCGCAGATGATCCGGTGTGACATCGGCGATCAGGGCATCGCGCGGAGGAGTCCGGATCCCCTTGCCGATGCGGTCCGTCACGCGAAGCCCGATCACCTGCCACGCGGCCCCGGTGAGCGAGATCACTGGCCGCACCACCACCGCCACGAAGTAACCGAGGACGATCAAGGGCCCACGGCGCCGTTCGCGGTCGGCGAGCTTGCCGGCCAGGAACTTCATGAGGGCCGAGGCCAAGTCCGCGAGGCCGTCGAGGGTGCCGAGGGCCGCGGCGCCGCCCCCGAGGACGCCGGTGACGAACGCAGGGAGGAGTGGATAGACCATCTCGCTCGCGAAGTCGTTCAGGAGCGAGACCCATCCGAAGAGCACCGCCTGCCGGGGAAGCCGTTCCTTCACGCGAGACCCAGTCCCCACCGGATGAGGGAAATGGGCAACGCGCCGTAGGAGAGCACCGCTTCGTGGAATCCGTTAAGCGAGTAGGCGCGCCCCTGCGACTGCTTGAAGTCCTCCCGCAGCGACAGGATCTCACGCCGGCCGACCGCATAGCAGATCTGATAGCCCGGCGCCGCGCAATACCGCCGCACTTCGGCTTCGGCATTCCCGCGCTCGACCCCGAAGGTGCCGACCAGCATGTCGACCGCCTGCTCGAAGGTCATGCCGCGCGTATGCAGACCGACGTCGAGGAGGACCCGCAACACGCGCCAGAGCAGGTGCACCCGCTGAAAGAAGCGCTCCTCGTCCCCGTCGTAGAATCCCTCTTCCCCCATCATCTCTTCGCAGTACAGCGCCCAGCCTTCGAGCGTGAGCGTGGACAGGATGAGCTTCCGGATGGGGGAGGGCTGGTCCTGCGCGTGAACGATCTGGAGATGGTGACCGGGGTACCCCTCGTGGAGCGTGACTGCCGCCACTTCCCAGCGACAGCAGTGGTCCCGCAGGAGGCGCTCCTGCTGGGCCGCCGGAAGCGAGGGATCCGGAGGGGTGACGTAGAACCAGCCGCTCCGGTCGGCCGAGAACGTTCCCGGCGCCTCGTACGCGGCAAAGGGAACGAGGGGGCGCAGAAACTCCGGCGTGGCGACCACTTCCAGGGCGCCGTTGGGGAGGGGCGCGACCTTGCGACTCTCCACGAACCGCCGGGCCCGCTCCATCGCCTTCGCGAAGAAGGGAACCAGCTCTCCCGCGGACGGGTGATCCTCGCGCAGCCGGCCGATGAGCTCACGCCACGAGCGTTTCCCATCCAGTCGCCGGGCGCGCGCGGTCAGGTCGGCTTCGATCTCCTCCTTCAGGCGGTGGCCGTAGCGCCACAGCTCGGGGGCCGTGTCCCGCAGGACATGCTCGAAGTGCAGCCGGAAATTGAACCCGTCTTCGCCGAGGGCAAAGGCGTCGGAGCCGGACTCGCGCCAGCGATCGAGATCGCGTCCGAAAGACTCGAGCGCCGCCGTCGCCGCCGCCACGGCCGCCGTCACCCGCTCACCTGCCGGTCCTCCGAGCCGACCGATGGCCATCCCGGTCTCACGCACCAGGGAGAGTCCCCCGGCGGTCATGCGGCGGCCCGTCTCACAGAAGACGCGCACCGGATCGGTGAGGGTGGCGCGGGCGTCATCGAGAAATGCGGGGACCTCTTCGAGCCGCTCGGTGAGGGCTCGCGCGCGATGCTCGTCGGGGCGGTCACCCCGGGCCAGAAGCACGTAGAGACCGTTGAGGAGATGCGAGAGCCAGAATTCCGGATTCCGGGCCTGCGGGCGCTCTTTCTCGAAGCGGGCGTGCGTCACGCGCAGGTCGTTCAGGAGGGCGGTGCGGTCGATCTCCTCATCCAGCCCGTCGGTGGACGCCTCCTCGAGCGCCAACGAGAGAGACTTCATGGCCGCCAGGTGAGGGGCGAGCGTCGCCTTGCCGAACCGGCCCAGGCGGCCGTCGTGGCTGGTCACCCCCGATTGGCTCGCGCCCACCGGGTCCAGATGCCAGCGCAGATCGAGATACGACTTGGTCAGGCCGTCGAGCGCGCCTACCGCCATACGACCTGCGCGAGCAGGCGCCGGCACTCGTCGTCGGACAGCACGCGATCGGTGCGCTTCGCGGCATCGAACAGGATCTTGCAGGCGTCTTCGTTTTCGGGGTCGAAGCCGTGCGTGGAGAGCCAGTACTTCACGTTGGAGAGTCCGGACACGGGCGAGATATCGATCCGCTGCTCGAGCCCGAGCTCGGCGGCGGGCACCGAGCTGTACACCCGGTCCGCCAGCCAGTCATGACCTTTCTTCTTGGCCATGATGATCGCCGCGGCGTGCACGCCGGTGCCCGTCCGGAATGCGTCGGTGCCCATGACCGGATAATTGATGGGGATCGGGATCCCCACCGCGTCGGCCACGGTGCGGCAGTACTCGGCGAGCTTGCTCATGTTTCCCGAATACGCACCAAGCAGCTTCAGGTTGACGATCAGGAGATCCATCTCGGCGTTGCCGACGCGTTCGCCCACACCCAGGGCGGTCGCGTGAATGCGGTCTGCACCCGCCTCGATGGCGGCCAGGCAGTTCGCGAGGCCCAGGCCGCGATCCCGGTGCCCGTGCCAATCGATTTTGACGTCTTGATTCTTGACGATGTGTTTCTTGACGTAGTCGATCAGTGCCCTCACGCCATCGGGGGTCGCGTGTCCTACCGTATCCGCGAGACAGATTCGCGTGGCGCCGCAGGCGATCGCCGCTCCATACAGCTGCTTCAGCGTCTCGGGCCGGGCGCGGGTCGTGTCTTCCGTAACGTACATGACCGGAAGACCCTGCTTGGCCGCGAAGGTGACCGCTTCCTCGGTGGACTTGAGGATCCGGTCAACGGTCCAGTCCTCGGTGTACTGCCGGATGGGTGACGAGCCGATGAACGTGGCGGCTTCGATGGGAATGCCGATTTCCTGGACGATCCGGGCGATCGGCTCGATGTCGGCGATGACGGTGCGGGCGGCGCAGTTGGGGTAGATGGGGAGCTTCGAGTCCCGGATCTCCTTCGCCAGGGTCCGGACCTGCTCCACCACCCTCGGGCCCGCGCCGGGGAGGCCGATGTCGGCCGCGGCGATCCCGAGGTCCGCCATCAAATGCAGGAGGCGGCGCTTGACCTCGAGCGAGGGGTCCCGGACCGAAGGAGACTGGAGCCCATCACGCAGAGTCTCGTCGTTCAGGTCGAACCTGGCAGTGGGCCAGGCGAACGTCTTGCCCTGGGTGTTCCAGTCGTAGATGAGGTCGCGCTCGTCCATAGACTAGCATCACCCACTCCCTGTTCATCGTCAAGACAGTTAGAGTGGTGTCGTGCCCGCGCCCGAAACAATCGCACACCTGCTCGAGCATCCCCGCATCGCGGCCGCCCGCGCCGCAATTGAATCCTCCGACGCCGAGACACTGACACTCCAGTCCGCGGTGTCCGCGATCGCCTCGCCGACGGGGCTCGAAGGCAAACGGGCCACGTGGCTCGCCGGCCGGTTCTCCGACGCCGGGCTGTCGCACGTCAGACTCGACGAGGCCGGCAACGTGCACGGCTGGCTCGGCGACCAGTCCCGGGGACCCGCGGTGGTCCTGGCCGCGCACCTCGACACGGTCTTCGGCTCGGACGTGGATGTCACGGTCCGGCGGGGGCGGCACAACGGCCGCCTGGAGGGCCCGGGCATCTCCGACAATGCGCGAGGTCTTGCCGCGCTCGTAGTCCTGGCCCGCGTCCTGGGTGGGGGTGGGAGCGGGGGTGCCCTGCCCTTCACCCGTCCGGTGCTCTTTGCGGGGACCGTCGGTGAAGAGGGCTCGGGAGACCTGCGCGGTGTCCGCCACCTCTTCGGGGCCAACCAGTTCGCCGCGCACGTCATGATCGCGGTGGATGGCGCCGGCGTGGAGCGGATCATTCACCGGGGCGTGGGGTCGGTCCGGATGCGGGCACGCTTTCGAGGGCCCGGGGGGCATTCCTGGGCGGCGTTCGGCGTGGCCAACGCGGCGAGCGCCGTGGGCCGGGCTGCCGGGTTGGTGGCGGAGATCCCCATCCCCCGCGAGCCTCCTTCTTCTCTCTCGGTCGTGCGTCTCGGGGGCGGCACGGGGCTCAATTCGATCCCCCACGAGGCCTGGCTCGACCTCGATATCCGGAGCGAGAACGCCGAGTCACTGCAGAAGCTCGAGGGGCAGGCGCTGGCGGCGCTCGAGAGGGCCCGGGATGCCGAGAACGCCCGCCGGACGTCCGGCACTCCGCTGCTGAAGGTCGAGATCGAACCGCTGGGCCGCCGCCCCTCGGGACTCACGCCCCGGGCGCATCCGCTCGTGCAGGCGGCACTGGAAGCGAATCGCGCGCTGGGCCTCCCCCACGAGCTCGCGGCATCCTCCACCGACGCCAACCTGCCGAT
>DATBCM010000226.1:0-3484 GCA_036270455.1 Gemmatimonadales bacterium
CGAAGAGGCACGAGCCCGGCGCCGCATTGCTGGACGAGCCGGTCCCCCCGGCGTGCAACGCCACCAGCCTCGAGCCACGCTCGGGCCGAGCCAAGGGTGGGATGAGCGGCGAACGACAGCTCCCGCCGCGGCGTAAAGATCCGCAACCGGTAGTCGGCGGCCGGATCAGTCGGGGCGAGCAAGAAGGTCGTCTCCGACAGGTTGGTCCATCGAGCCATCGCCTCCATCTGCCCCGATGTCAGCTGGTCGGAATCGTGCACGACAGCAACAGGATTGCCGGACAAGAGCTTGTCGGTGAACACGTCAACCTGACTGAAGCGGAGCATACGCTGATTATGGCCGAGATTGCCCCGGGCAAGTACGAGGTGGCGGACCATCGGGCTCGGCATACCGGTCATCAAGGCGCTCCAACTCGCCAAGCCCGGTCCGGTCCCAACCAGAGCCCATGGCAGGGAACTCCGAAGATGAGGCCCCTTGGATTGAAGCCACAGCCCAGCCGGCAGCGACCACCCGGACACGGAAGTCTGGCCGTCGGCAGGTCGTGGCCGCGGCCAGACCCCGGCCCCGCCGCCGGGTCGTGCACTGCGGCCGCGACGCCGCCCTATTTCGCCCTGACGTTCTCGCGGAGAATCGCAGAGTTCGAAGGTTGCGGGCACTTCACGGTCATCTCCGGACTCGGCCGGCCATCCGAGGTGCTGCGTCATGAAACGCCATAGGTGACTCGGGTGAGTCCGCTTGCGGACGCTGCCTCGCGAGCCCGGGGCGTCCAGGACGCAGGCATCGACGATGCGGTCCTTCGCCTGACTGGCTCGTAGCTGCGTTTGGTCAAACCGTACATACTGATGATGCGGCCGCCGGGTTTTGCTCACTGACCGCGTTCTTGTGCCATGTCGGGGTCTCCCCGCGGAACGACTTGACCTTGAGCTGCTATGCTGGTAAACGTTAACTAACTCGATCGGCTACCGTTATGGTGGCCCAGGGAAGTCTGCACCGGGGAGGAGTTCGGAGTGGGTGTGGAGTGTGTGCGCCGCTGTCGCCGAACCACAACGAATGTCACGTGCAACCGGTCCGCTTCGCAGCTGATCGAGGACCAGGGCGTCGAAATGCCCGAGTACCAAGAGCTGGGCAACGCCATACCGGACGCTCGAAGGCACGGGCGGGCCCCACTCCGTGAGCGGCTGCCGGTGCACATCCAATCCAGGAGAAGTGCATGAGCGAAGCCAGCGCCATCGAAATCGGATCCACCGTCGATTTCGGGCGCATGCACCGGGAGCGTGTGGAGAGGGCGCAGCGCGCACTGCTGGGCCGAGATATCGCGTGCGCGCTGCTCTTTCATCCCTTGAACGTTCGGTACGTGAGCTTCCCCGGGGTAGGCACAGTCGCGAGCATGCAGACCAGCTTCCGGTGGGCAGTGGTGCCCGCCGAGGGAAAAGTGCTGCTCTGGGACTACACGGGGCATTTCGCCGAGAACGCCGAGCACGGCGTCAAAGAGGCCGAGCGCCCAGGCGGTTTGCCTGACTACTACACCGGCGATGTGCGGCCCGTGCATGGCTTCTCGTTCTTCCCGCAGGGCTCGATGGCGCCCGAGAGCGTGCGGGCCTTCGCTGCTGAGATCTCCGACGTGCTCGAAGAGTGGGGGATCAAGCGCGAGAGGTTGGCGATTGATCGGGCCGAGACGACGGCGTTCAACGCGCTTCAAGACCTCGGGATCGAGATCTGTGACGCCCAGGAAGCGCTCGAGACTGCCCGCTCAGTCAAGACCGTCGACGAGCTTGAGCTGATGCGCCAGAACGCCCGGACGGTTGGGTTGGGGATCGCGGCCCTGCGCGAGCGGCTGGCACCCGGGGTCACCGAGAATCGGCTCTGGGCGACATTGATGGGCACCGTCATGGCAGAAGGCGCCGAATGGTCCAATACGCGCCAGCTCTCTTCGGGGCAGCGGACGAATCCATGGGGGCAGGAAGCTACGGACAAAGTGGTCGAGGCGGGCGACCTTGTGGGACTCGACACCGATCTCGTCGGACGGTGGGGGTACTTCACCGACGTCTCGCGGACCTTCCTGTGCGGGGACGTCGCGCCGACCGACCAGCAGCGCCGGCTCTACGCCGATGCCTATGAATATGTGCACGGCAATATCCCGGAGATGCGAGTCGGTGCGTCCTACGCGGAGCTCGGCGAGCGCTTGAAGCAGCGCGTTCCAGAGCGGTACTACGAACAGCGTTACCCATTCATCGCGCACGGCGTCGGCATGTCCGATGAGTATCCGGCGATCAAGTGGGACATGCACCACGACGGCGAGCTGGAACCGGGGATGTGCCTGAGCGTTGAGGCGTACTTCGGTGAGGTCCGCGGAACCGAGGGCGTCAAGTTCGAGGAGCAGCTCGTCATCACCGACGAGGGCCCGGACATTATTTCAACGTGCATCAGCCATGAAGAGCGCCTTCTCGACTGAATTCGTCACAGTGCAAGCGAAAGCGATCCGAAGAATGTGGCGGTCTGTGGTGAGCCTCCCGTTGGTCCCGAGTTCCTGCTGAAGGCTATTTTCTGCGTCTGCTCGAGGGAGAGCAGAACGACTTGCCCGGGCCGACCGGGGTCGTTATGAACGCCGGGGCGAGGGCCCAGCGCGGGTCGGGCAACGGCAATAAGGATGGGCGGATACGCACCGCGGAAGACCCATCGAGGTGCGGATCCCCAGGTTCGCGGATCCGCCCTTCGCTGTCCTACCGAACCCCGACCGATCGAAGAGCCATCTCCGTGAGGATCTCTCGTTTCCGTTGGTCCGGGACATGGTTCGGAAAGTAGGTAGCGGTGTGCACTACCAAGCCCAGCATTGCTACGACCATTAGCTTCGCTTCTTCCGGATCGAGTTGCGGCCGGCATTTGAGGAGCGACACGATGAAGCCCTCCATGAATCGGTGTTGGGCCTCCCTGTGGGCTTCGCGTATCTTATCAGGTAGGTGACGGACCTCCGCGTACCAAATGGACATAATTTCGGGATAATCGATGGAGTGGTCCACATGTGCCCGTACTAGTTGCTCGAGATCGTGCTCTTCCAGTGGCCCCCCTACCCTGGCCTGCATTCTCTGAAGGCCGTCTTCCAATACCGCCATTAGAATATCGTCCTTACTCCCGTAATGCCGGTACACTCCCGGCCCGGTTATGCCGACCTTGGCACCAATGGCATCGATGGTCACGACGTGAAATCCGCTCTCATAGAAAAGCTCGCGGGCGGCGTTCAACACCTTGGCTTTCATGTCTCCGTCGCGCTTGCGCGGCGACGAGGTCTCACTGCGACCGTCGTCAACACTGAGCACCGCCGCGAGAAGAGCCTCCTTGCTCGCGAAATGACGGTACAACGCCGACTCGTTGATACCTACCGCGGCGCCGAGATCCTTCATCGAGGCGTTGTCGAACCCCTGCTCACGGAACATCTCTCTGGCGGCTGCAAGCAAATCGTCCCGTGTCGCTTGGGAGCGTGCAGGCT
>DATBCM010000227.1:0-6239 GCA_036270455.1 Gemmatimonadales bacterium
TCCCCTTTCCAGAGGGCCTTGGAGAGAGGCGGGCGATTGTAGGGCGGGTGCGGCTCCGCGCTGATGATGCCGACACTCGCGCCAGGCGCCTGCTCGCGGGCGCCTCGCGCCGCGGCCGCGCCGGTCATCCCGCCACCCACGATCAGATGCTGAAAGCGTTTCATGGAGTCGGGGATATGTGGCCCACGGCTGAGTCCCGCAAGGCGGGCGTGACGACCACCACCGTGCCGTGCATGTTGCGCTGCACTACTCCTCCGCCTTCCCGCGGTGTTTGGGACGCCGCTCGTAATCCTTCTTCGATTTGTGGCGCTGGTGGGCCGGTGTATCCAAGCGCCCTCGCACCGGCGCATCCGGGTTCGGCACCCGAATCTTGGTCGGGTCCTTCTTCTTCCGGCTCACGCCTGAGACCGTTCCCGGATCTGCTTCGCGTGGTGCCGGCAATGGACGAGGTGGAATCGCATCCACTCCGGGAGCGTCAGATCGCCGAGGCGGGGGTGTTTCACGAAGAGGTCACGGGGACGACGGGCGAGGAGGTCCGGCGCGATCTGGTTGAACCGCGCGATCCCCTCCCGGAAATGCGATTCCGCGTACTTCCGGTCCACCTGCTCGGCGGGCCGGGAACCCGACGGCGCCTCGCGTCCCGGCGGGAACCAGCCCACGGTGAGAATGAGGAAGCTCGCCACGCGCTCCACGATGGTCTTCGGACGCCGCGTCATTGGGGATTTGTCGCGCCGGCTGTCGAATCCCTTCCCTGACCCTTCCAGTGAGATCGCCAGGTGCTCGACCACCTGGGCCGAGTTCCATTTTCCCGCCGGTGCGCGATACCAGTCGGCGTCCGACTTCCCGGCCAGGGGGCCGAGGACGAGATCGGGGAGGCCGTCGAGGCTGATCGCCATCTTGAATGGTGCTCTCCTCTGGGTTTTGGTACCTTCTATTCGTCCAGCCACTACGGATTCTACGGTTGAGGGTACTCGCCCGCCATCCGATCGCCTGGCTCCTCCTGATCCTCGTGATCGTGTCGGCGTTCTTTCCGCTCGCTCCGATCGTAGACGCGGTGACCGGCGCCGTTCCCGGTGACGCCACGCTCACCCGACCCGCACTCTACGTCATCCTGGCCCCGCTCTCGAACACGCTCGACGCCCTCACCTTCCTCACCATCGAACGGGCCCAAGTGCTCCTCGGCACCTGGATCATCCTGTTCGCGGTGTGGGGCGTCCTCGCGGGCCGGACCAGACGAGGCCGGCTCGTGCGGGTCCTCCTGGCGCCGGTGGTCGTGTTCGCGCTGGCGGGCGCGGCCGTGACCCTCCCCCGTCCCGTGCCCGCGCTCGAGTCCGCGGACTCGGACGCCACGATCATCGACTTTCATTCTCACACTCAAAGATCACACGACGGACGGAGCGGGTGGACCGTGGACGACCTCGCCCGCTGGCACCGGGACCAGGGATTCCAGGCCGCGTACGTCACCGATCACAACGTGATCTTCCCCGGGCGCGAGGGAGGCCCGATCCCTCTCCTCCCCGGCGTGGAATGGAGCGTCTACCGCCAGCACATCGTCGCCCTGGGCCGCGCCGATTCCATCGACCGCGATGCGTTCTCCAAGGACACGCCGGGTATGCTCAAACTTTTCGCCACCCTCCACCAGCAGGGCGTACTCGGCATCGCCTCCATTCCGGAGTACTGGGAGAACCACCGGGAGGATCTGGAGCAGTTCGTCATCGCGGGCGCGGACGGGTTCGAGATCGTGAACTGCGCTCCGAAGGCCCTCCGGTTCTCGAGCGGAAACCGGGCCGACGTCCTGCTCCTGGCGAGAAGCCACGATCTCCTCGTCACCGGCGCGAGTGACAATCATGGCTGGGGGAAGGTCACCTGCGTCTGGAACCTGTCGCAGGTCGGGGCCCGGGGCTTCCGCGCCAACGAGGTCATTGCGCGCCCTCTGGCGTTGGCCCAGGGGGACCGCCCTGTCTGGACGGCCGGTTTCGACCAGCCCTGGATCATGCTCCGATCGCTGACGGCGGGTGAACGCACTAGCTGGCTCACCTGGATCGCGGTCTACCTCATCTACATGAGCGTCCCGCGACGGAAGGGGAAACGGGCCAGTATCGGGATCCTGGCGCGGGACCTGACTCCCCCGAGAGATTGAAGGGTTGAATCAACGCCGGGGGCGTCCCCGTCGTAGGAACGAATGCCGTTCACCACCACACCCAACTCGGAGTTCTGATGCGGATTGCCCACCCCCACCCCATTGTCCTGCTGAGCCTGCTCGTACCGGCGGGGCTTTCGGCCCAGACGGCCCAGATGGCGACAAATCCGCCGGCTGCGCCGGCGATGCCGACCATCACCTGGCCGACCTTGCCGCTCAAGCACGCCGCCAAACCGACCCATCCCGAAATCACGGCGGACGATCTGATGTCCCGCCTCTACATATACTCCGACGATTCCTTGCAGGGTCGCGAAGCGGGCCAGCTCGGCAACTTCAAGGCGACGACCTACATCGCCGCCGAAGCCAAGCGCATGGGACTGGTTCCGGCGGGTGACAGCGGGACGTACTTCCAGACCGTGCCCTACAAGCAGCGGATGTTCGATACCAGCTCCACGGTGACGGTGAACGGCGTCACGCTCCATGGAGGCTCGGATTTCGGGGTCATCGGTGACCCCATCCAAGTCACGGCCCCGGTGATCTTCGGCGGGGACCTCAATGACACCGCGCGGGTCGACCTCGACAGCAACGTGGTGAAGGGCAAGATCGTGCTCTTCACCGCGAACGGCGGGCTCAACTTCCGGCAGGCCCGGCGCGGACCCCGCGTCAAGGGCTCAGCTGCGGTGATCGTCGCGGGATGGGAGAGCTTCCCGCCCCAGTTCCGCGGGTTCTTCACCGGACAGCGGGGGTTCCTGGATTACCACGCCGCCGGCGCACCCCCGACCCTCGACAATGTGTTCGTAACCAGCGACGCCGCGGCCAAGTTCTTCACCACGCCGCTCTCCCAGGTGAGCATTGGGACCGCGGGCAGTGACGTGGTCCTGAACGTCAAGTTCGCCATCAGTCCCATGCCGTACCCCTCCCGCAACGTTGTCGGCATCGTGCGCGGCTCCGATCCCAAGCTCGCCGGCGAGTATGTCGCGGTGGGTGGGCACAATGATCACATCGGCATCTCCCGGCGGGTGGTGGATCACGACTCCATGCGGATCTTCCTGCGGGTAGTCCGTCCCGAAGGTGCCGAGCAGAACGGGAAGCAAGCGACGCCCGCCGAGCAGGCCGAGGTCGACTCGATCCTGGCGGCGTACCGGAAGGCGCACCCCGGCACCGCGCGTCTCGACTCGATTTCCAATGGCGCGGATGACGACGGGTCGGGCACCGTGTCGGTGCTCGAGATCGCCGAACGGATTTCGAGCCTGAAGGTGAAGCCCAAGCGGTCGATCATCTTCGTCTGGCACGTCGGCGAAGAAAAAGGCCTCCTCGGCTCCCAGTACTTCACCGACTTCCCGACGGTGTCGCGCGACTCGATCGTGGCGCAGCTCAACATCGACATGGTGGGCCGCGGCGACGCAACCGACGAAACGGGTCGGGCCTGCAAGATGGACGACGGCGCCAACCCGCCCCACTGCGACGCCAAGGCTAACGCGGATTTCGACGCCACCAGCACACCGCTGCACGGCAACCCGGACTATCTGCAGATCATCGGCTCCCGCCGGCTCTCCACCGAGCTGGGGAACCTGATCGAGAAGGTCAACACGGACGACAAGCACGCCCTCAAGTTCGACTACTCGGAGGACGCGAACGGTCATCCGACCAACATCTACTGCCGCTCAGACCACTACGAGTACGCCCGGTACGGCATCCCGATCGCGTTCTTCACGACCGGTGGCCATGCCGACTATCACCAGGTGACGGACGAGCCGCAGGAGATCGATTACCCGCATATGGCCCGCATCGACAATCTCATCGAGGATATTGCGGTGCATGTCGCCAACCTGGATCACAGGATTGTGGTCGATCATCCCAAGCCCGACCCGTTTGGCGCGTGCCAGCAATAGTCGGCTAGACGGCCAGGCAGACGGCTAGACGTCCAGACGGCTAGCGGTGAATAGGAAGAAGTGGCCAGGAGAAACCTTCCTGGCCACTTTTCGTTCCGATGACTGATCGATTGGCTGGGGCACTACGCTTGAGAACTTGGGCCATCGGAGTCCTATCGTCCGGATGGACCACGCCCCCCGAAGTCGACGCAGGAGCCTGGCGCCTGTTCCTCAAGGCCGAGCGGTGCGCGGTCGCCCTGTCGACGCGAACCGAGGGCGAAGCCCCGGCCCTCCTCCACGCCGCCGCCACCATCGAACTCCAGCGCGTCCTCTCGGCCCGGGCCCAAATCGAGCAGCTCGGGCGCTCGGTCGCTGGGGTCGGTCAGCGAGTGATCGTTCTGAAGGGCGGCGTGATGGCGATGGGAGCGGCCGTTGCCCTCGATCTCTCGGACGTCGACGTACTGGCTGAGCCGCATGTCGCACCGCGGATCGCCGCACTCCTCGACTCACACGGCTACGTCTCGCAGGGGCCTGGCGCCGAAGCACACCTGGCACAGCGGCAGCGCCCGTACGCTGTGCATATCGAAGTCCACCACTCCCTGAATGAGCTCCCGGCGCAGGACGTCTGGGCTAGGGCGGAAACGGTCCCGGGGCAGCCTGGGCTGTGCCGGCCGGCGCCGCTCGATCAACTCTGGCATGCCCTGGTACACGCGACGTACTCGCATCCCTTCCGCCGCGGCGCCCTGCGGGACCTGCTCCTCATTGGGTGGGTCGACGCGTCAGTTTCCACCGAGAACCGGTCCGAGCTGGACGGCCGCCTGCGCGCCAACCCGCAGCGCGAACGCCTCCTCCGCGCCACTCTCACAATGGCCCGGGAGATACGGGATGACCGCGCCCCGATCGACGTGTTCAGGCGGGAGGCGGCCGCCCACTACCAGCTCTCCCGGAACCCTGCGCCCCTCGGGGAATTGGGACTTCGGCCCCACGTGGTCCAGGCGGTCTACGCGATGCTGGATGGGGGCAGCGCGCAACGGGATTTCTGGCATGCCGTGTGGACCGGGCGGGGTCACGAGTCACCCTGGCCCGTGCTGGCGAGCGTCGAGGCGGCATGGCCATGGGCGGGCAGATGGCTGCGACGAGTCCTACGCATGCTCCGGCTACCGCTGGTGGAGATGAACGCCGTTCCGATCGTGCGCCGGGCGGAGCGGCTTTCCCGCGCTCACGGCAGGATGGAAGCGAAGACGCTCGTCATGCGCTCCGGCGAGCCGTAGGAGTCGGCGCCGAGGGTGAGCCGGTGGGGTGGACGGCACCGGGAGGCCGCTGCGGCGAGGAGGTCGAGCACGAGCGGCGCAGCGCCGCGGTCCAGGAGAACCCACGGCGACTGCCGAATCAATTCCGCGAGGGCTTCCGCCGGATCCGCGGGAGCGAGCACCGTCGCATGTCTGGCCGCAATCTTCGGCAGCAGCAACCCCGCCAGCGGCGCGGCAACCCGCCGCTGCTCCGGAAAGAGGGTCGCGGCGTCCCGTGCCACTCTCATTCCCGACCGCTCCCCCCCCTCCCAATCCCGATCGAGGTGAAAAGGCCGTACCCACCCCTCGACGGTCACTCCACGATCGGCGTTCGAAAGAATGACCTGATCATCGGAGAGATAGGACCAGCCGGCCCGGCAGAGCGTCGCGCAGGTGGTGGATTTTCCGGATTCGGAATCCCCGATCAACACCCACGCCCCGTCTCCGGGAGGCACGATGGCCGCCCCGTGGATCAGCGCGCGCCCCAGGCCCGCCAGGAGCACGCCGGCCGCGATGGTCAGCATGCCATACACATCCCCTTCGCCGGCGTCTCCAGAAGCGGGGTCCACGCGCAGCACCGCCCGTCCGCTCGTGAGATCGACGTCGCCACCGGCCGACGTCCCCCGGAGAATCAGATAGCGATCGGACATCCAGCCGGCCACCGGTCCCACCGTCAGCGTGGGCAAGGTCGCAGGACGTTCGGCGCTGACGCCCGGCTTCACGACGATCGACGCACGGGGTGTGGTGGCGAGCTCCGGCAGTCCCTGCGGCACCCAGCGGGCGGCGAAGCCGGTCGCACCAGGTTCCACCGCGATGCCCAGAGCGCCGTCGACCGTGAGGGAGAGCGTCACGCTGGGCGGCCCTACTCCACCAATCGGGCTTCACGGAGACGGTCCAGCAGCCGGTCGACTTCGGCAGCCGCGGCCTCTTGCTCCACCG
>DATBCM010000228.1:0-1693 GCA_036270455.1 Gemmatimonadales bacterium
CGCCATCCAAACCCCAGCAGAGCCCGGACCAGCCCACGCCCCAGGGTGGCGAGGGGCGCCGCCGGCGCCGCCGCAGGAACCGGAAGCGGAGAGGTGGTGGCCCCTCCTCGGCCGGAGGACCACCGGTTGTCTAAGTACTACCTCACCACCGCCATCGACTACTCGAACGGGGACCCCCACCTCGGGCACGCCCTCGAGAAGGTCGGCGCGGACGCGATCGCCCGGTACCGCCGCATGGCGGGGGATGACGTCCATTTTCTCATGGGGATGGACGAGCATTCCCAGTCGGTCATCCAGTCCGCCGCCAAGGCGGGCACCTCTCCACAGGGCTGGGTGGACCGCATGGCGAAAACCTTCGCGGACTACTGGCAGCTGCTCGAGTGCAGTCACGACGACTGGATCCGGACCACGGAGCCCCGGCACGCGCGCACCGTGACGGCGCTCCTCGAGCGGATCCAGGCCAAGCACCCGGACCACCTCTTCGTGTCCGTGTACGAGGGGCTCTACTGTACCGGGTGTGAGGAGTTCAAGACCGGCGCCCAGATCGTGGACGGCCACTGCATCGAGCACCCCACCCTGACCCTCGTCCCGACCAAGGAACGGAACCACTTCTTCAAACTGTCGGCCTATGGCGACCAGGTACGCGCGCTGATCGAGGCCGGGACCTTCGCGGTGGAACCCGAGATTCGCCGGAACGAAATCCTGCGGCTCATCGAGGGCGGCCTGCAGGACATTTCGATTTCCCGCATCCGTCTGCCCTGGGGCATTCCCTTTCCGGGAGACCCGGAGCAGACCGTGTACGTCTGGTTCGATGCGCTCATCAACTACCTGTCGGCGACCGGCTTTCCAGAGGCCGGATTCGACCGTCTCTGGCCCGCGGACCTGCACGTCATCGGCAAGGGGATCACCCGGTTCCATTGCGTCATCTGGCCGGCGATGCTGCTCGCGGCGGAGGTCGCCCTGCCCCGCGAGGTATGGGCGCATGGCTACGTGCAATGGGCGGGCACGAAGATGAGCAAGACCGCGGGCACCGCGGTGAACCTCGCCGAGGCGATCAAGCGGTACGGACCCGGCCCCCTGCGGTACTTCCTGTTGCGCGAGATCGGTTTTGCGGGAGACGGGGATTTCACGTGGGAGCGCTTCGACGCGCGTTATGCGGCGGAGCTCGCGGACACCTTCGGCAACTTCGTGTCGCGGACGCTGTCGATGGTGCATCGCTACCGGAACGGCGCGGTGCCCACCGATCCCCAGGGGTTCGACACACCGCTCGAGCACGACTCCGCCAAGTGCATCGCCGACTATCGCGCGGCGATGGACGCCCTCGATCTGCAGGGGGGTGCCGCGGCGTTCATCGAGCTCGCGACGCGCGCAAACCGTTATGTCGAAGAGACGGCGCCCTGGAAGCTTGCGAAGGCCGGGGACGACGCGGGGCTCGATTCGGTGCTCGCCAACCTGACCCGAGCCGTGCGCCGGCTCGCGATCCTCGCGGGACCGTTTCTGCCGGGCAAAGCGGCGGAAATCTGGTCCCTGTTGGGTGAGGGGAAACCTTTCAACACCGTCCTCCTCTCCGACCTGGACACGCCGCCGAACCAGGGGGCGGCGGTGCTCAAACCATCGATCCTCTTTCCCAAGCCCGAACCGCTTTAACTGACCCCGGGCGCGAGCCCGGGGTGTCGGGGAAACCCGTT
Source organism: Gemmatimonadales bacterium (assembly GCA_036270455.1). Taxonomy (GTDB): domain Bacteria; phylum Gemmatimonadota; class Gemmatimonadetes; order Gemmatimonadales; family GWC2-71-9; genus 40CM-2-70-7. The sequence continues at coordinate 1,689 of DATBCM010000228.1, forward strand.
GTTTA
>DATBCM010000229.1:0-5666 GCA_036270455.1 Gemmatimonadales bacterium
CACTTCCGAGATGCACACCGTTCCGGGGGAACACGACACCTCCGATGCGACCGTGACCGAGTACTTCAACCGCTTCGGCGGCCCCTCGAAGAACAAGGGCTACTACAGCTTCGATCATGGCGGCGTGCACTTCATCGGCCTCATCAACGTGCTGTCGTTCAAGCAGGGCGGACTCGGCACCCTCGGCAATGACCAGCTGGAGTGGGTGGAAGCGGATCTCAAATCGCGCTCGGCGAGCACGCCCATCGTGGTGTTCGCGCACATGCCCTTGTGGACCATTTACGAGCCCTGGTGCTGGGGCACGGGCGATGCGCCGCAACTCATGGCCTATCTGCGCCGCTTCGGGTCGGTGACCGTGCTGAACGGCCACATCCATCAAATCGTGCAGAAGGTCGAGGGCAACGTGACTTTTCATACCGCGCGATCCACCGCCTATCCGCAGCCGCCGGCCGGCAAGGGTGACGGACCCGGACCGCTCAAGGTACCGCCCGATCAACTGCCTGGCATGCTCGGCGTCAGCAGCGTCGCTGTGGTCAAGCACCCGCAATCCTTGGCCCTCACCGACAGCACGCTGGCATGAACACGCGCGTGAACATCAAATCCCTGCTCGCCGCTGGCATCCTCGCCGCCGCATTCGGCACCGGCGGCGTCGCGGCGGACGCCCCGCAGACCATCAAGATCTCCGCCAAGGACTTCATGTTCAGTCCCGCGACCGTGACCGTGAAGGCCGGCGCGACGGTGACCTGGGTGAATCTCGATGACGAGCCGCACACGGTATTCAGCGATGCGCTGTTTCGCTCATCGGCGCTCGATACCAAGGATAGCTTCTCGTTCAAGTTCGACAAGCCGGGGACCTATCCCTACCACTGCACGCAGCATCCGTTCATGAAGGGCGTGGTGATCGTCAAGTGATCGGGAGCCGAGAGCCGGGAGCCGTCTGACCCAGTGGACGAGCTAGATCTCCTCTTCGGCCGCCTCGTCGAGGCCCTTTCCCAGGACGTGCGTCTTGCCACGCCGTTCCCGGCCGCGGACGTCTACGAGCGACTGGTGCCCTACCGGTCCAATCGCTCGCGGTTGCGCGTCGCCACGCACCAGGACTACGAAATGACGGTGCTGCGGCTGCTCGCCGGGGAGCGGGGGTACGTGCGCCTCGCGCCGGACGAGATCCGCGAAGGGTTTCAACGGGAAGTGACGAATGCCAATCCCGACCCGGCTATCTTTCGTAACTTCCCGGACTCCCAGGTGATGATCAACCGACTCGCCGCCGAGCGCTTTCTCCGGGGCGAGTCGATTTACGCGCCTCCCGCCGCCCCCGGCAGCGAGCCCGCGGACGACACCGAGGAAGAGCCCATCGACTACACCTCCGAGAATCCCATCCCCGTCGTGTCCGGTACGGCCTTCGAGATCGAAGGGGATACGCGGCCCGGCGCGCAATGCGCCTACTGCGGCGGCGTGCTGCCCGGCGATCGCAAGGTGAATTTCTGCCCCCACTGCGGGCAGCCGCCCTCAGGCGAGCTGCGCTGTCCTGCCTGCGGCAGTGAGGTGGACGTGGGCTGGGCGTATTGCCTCGCCTGCGGGCGGGCCACGGGGTTCGAGTGATCAAGCACCAGGTAGCGGTCATCGCCGGCGACGGCATCGGCCCCGAGGTCATCCATGCGGCCATTCCCATTCTCGACCAGGCCGCCACGCGCCATGGCTTCGCGATCGCCTGGGAGCACCTGCCCTACTCGGCCGATCACTATCTGGCGACGGGAGAAACCCTTCCCGATCACGCCTTCAAGCATCTCGAGAACGACGTCGACGCCATCTTTCTCGGCGCCATCGGTGACCCGCGCGTCCCCGGCAACGAGCACGCCCGCGACATCCTGCTGGGTCTCCGGTTTCGCCTCGACCTCTTCATCAATTTCCGGCCCGTCGAGCTGCTCCACCCGGACCTCACGCCCCTCAAGGACGGCAAGTCCATCAACTTCGTGATCTTCCGCGAGAACACGGAGGGAGTCTATCTCGCCCGCGGGTACGACAAGGGCGATGAACACGTGGCGGAAGAGGTGAACACGGGGAAGGGTGTGGAGCGAATCATCCGGGCCGCGTTCATGTGGGCCAAGACCAACGGCAAGACCCGCGTCACGATGTCCGACAAGTCGAACGCCGTCCCCGCGCACCGGATCTGGCAGACGACGTTCAAGCAGGTGGCGACGGAGTTCCCGGGAATCGCCACCGAGCACCGGTTCGTCGACGCGCTCGCGATGGAGATGGTGCGGGAGCCCGAGCGCTTTCAGGTCATCGTGACGAACAACCTCTATGGCGATATTCTCTCGGACTTGGGCGCCGGCTTGATCGGGGGCCTGGGGATCTCGGCGTCCGCGAATCTCCATCCTGGTCGCGCCGGACTCTTCGAGCCGGTCCACGGCTCGGCGCCGCCGCTCAAGGGGAAGAACGTCGCCAACCCGGTGGCGTCGGTGCTCACCGGCGCGCTGATGTTCGAGCAGTTGGGACACGCCGAGGCGGCGCGGGAGCTCGAAGGTGCGGTGAAGAAGGCGCTCGCGGCGGGGGCGCGGACCCCCGACCTGGGCGGGGCGGGTACTACGACGCAGGTGGCGAAGGTGATCGCCGAGAATCTGGGGGTGGAACGATGAGCGGAGTTCGCGTGCTGGTCGGCACCAAGAAAGGTGCCTTCGTCCTGACGGCCGACGGCAAACGGGACCAATGGAAGGTGGACGGCCCCTTCTTCTCGGGCTGGGAGATCTATCACGTCAAAGGCTCCGCCGTCGACCCGAACCGGATCTACGCGTCGCAGTCCTCCAGCTGGTTCGGCCAACAGGTCCAGCGGTCCAGTGACGGCGGCAAGACCTGGGAGCCCACGGGAAAAGAATTTCCCTACGACGGCACCCCCGGCACCCACCAGTGGTACGACGGCACGCCGCACCCCTGGGAGTTCAAGCGGGTCTGGCACTTCGAGCCGGGCCTCGACAGCCCCGACCACGTGTACGCCGGCATCGAAGACGCCGCGATCTTCGAATCGAAGGACGCGGGCGCGTCCTGGACCGAGCTCCCCGGGCTCCGCGACCACCGCACCGGTCCGCAGTGGGCTCCCGGCGCCGGCGGGATGTGCCTTCACACCATCGTGATCGACCCGAGAGACCCAAAGCGCATCTATGTGGCGATCTCCGCCGCGGGCGCCTTCCGGTCCGATGACGGCGGCAAGACCTGGAAGACCATCACCAAAGGCCTCAAGTCCAAGTACATCCCCGACCCCACCGCCGAGGTGGGCCACTGTGTGCACCGGATCGCGCTCCACAAGTCACGCCCTGACGTGCTCTTCATGCAGAAGCACTGGGACGTGATGCGCAGCGACAACGCGGGTGACCAATGGCAGGAGATCTCGGGGAACATGCCCACCGATTTCGGATTCGTGATCGACGTGCACGCGCACGAGCCCGAAACCATCTTCGTCGTCCCCATTACCAGCGACCAGGAGCACTTCCCGCCCGAGGGGAAGCTGCGTGTATTCCGGAGCAAGTCGGGCGGGAATGAATGGGAGCCCTTGACCAAGGGACTTCCACAAAAAGACTGTTACGTGAACGTCCTGCGCGACGCGATGGCGGTCGACTCGCTCGACGATTGCGGCGTGTACTTCGGCACCACCGGCGGTCAGGTCTACGCGTCGGCCAATGGCGGCGACACCTGGGCGCCCATCGTCCGGGACCTGCCGGCCGTCTTGTCGGTCGAGGTGCAGACTCTCACATGATCCGCGTGGAATTGCCGGTGGGTCTCCGCGTCCTCGCCAATCTCGATCGCGAGGTCACCCTCGACGTGCCCCCACCGGTCACGCCCCGCGCCATCCTCGACGCGTTGGAAGGCCGGTATCCCGTGCTCAAAGGCGCCATCCGGGACTTCATCACCGCGCGTCGGCGGCCTCTGGTCCGCTTCTACGCCTGCCAGAAGGACCTTTCGCACGAGCCGCTGGACACGCTCCTGCCGGACGCGGTGGCCCGCGGAGAGGAGCCATTCCTGGTCATCGGCGCGATCGCCGGAGGGTAGTTATCTTCCGCGCTCACACCGCATGATGGAGTTCCAAGCTCAATGAAGACCCAAGGACAAACGAAGGACGTCGTGTTCCTCTCCGGCGTGCGCACCGGATACGGCACCTTCGGCGGTTCCCTCCGAGACCTCACCGCCATCGACCTCGGCGTCGCCGCCTCCAAGGGCGCCATCGCCCGGAGCGGGCTGGCGGCGACCGACCTCGGGCACGTCGTATTCGGCAACGCCCTCCAGACCTCCGCGGACGCCATCTACTGCGCCCGCCACATCGGACTCAAGTCCGGCCTCCCCATCGAGAGCCCCGCGGTGACGGTGAACCGTCTCTGCGGCTCGGGGTTCGAGGCCATCACCCAGGGCGCCCAGCTCATCCTGCTCGGCGAAACCGACGCGGTGCTCTGCGGCGGCGCTGAATCCATGAGCCAGGCCCCCCACGTGGTGCGCGGCGCCCGCTGGGGCCTCCGCCTCGGGCCCGCCGCCCCTTTCGAGGACCTCCTCTGGGAGTCCCTCAAGGACCCGAACTGCGGCTTCTCCATGGCCGAGACCGCCGAGAACCTGGCGGAGAAGTACCAGCTGGGCCGCAAGGAAGTCGATGAGGTCGCCCTCGGCTCCCAGCAGCGGGCCAAGCAGGCCTGGGACTCCGGCGTCTTCAAGGACGAGGTGGTGCCGGTCTCCATTAAGAAGAAGGGCCAAATGGTGGAGTACGCGGCCGACGAGCACATGCGGCCCGAAACCACTCTCGAAATCCTGATGGGCCTGAAGCCGTACTTCAAGAAAGACGGCGTGGTCACCGCCGGAAACGCCTCGGGAATCTGCGACGGTGCCGCGGCGACCGTGATCGCTAGCGAAGAGCTTGCCAAGACCCGGAACCTGAAGCCCCTCGGCCGCCTGGTCGCGTGGGCCGTGGCGGGCGTCGAACCGAAGTACATGGGCATCGGACCCGCGCCTGCGGCGCGCAAAGCGCTGGCCAAGGCGGGGCTCAAGCTCGACCAGATGGATCTCGTCGAGGTCAACGAAGCCTTCGCCCCGCAGTACCTCGCGGTGGAGAAGGAGCTCGGACTCGACCGCGCCAAGACCAACGTGCATGGCGGCGCGATCGCGATCGGACACCCGCTCGCGTCCACCGGCACGCGGATCACGGTGCACCTGCTCCACGCCTTGCGTCGTGCCGGCAAGAAGTACGGACTCGGCTCGGCGTGCATCGGCGGTGGGCAGGGCGCCGCGGTGATCGTCGAGGCGTTCTAGGCTCCAAGGAGGACGCGATGGAACTGCTACTCCCCATCCTGGCGGTCGCCGGGTTCTACCTCTTCTCAGGACTCCGCATCCTCAGGGAGTACGAGCGCGGTGTGGTCTTCGTGCTTGGCCGCTCCTGGGGCTCCAAGGGGCCAGGGCTCATCTTCCTTCCGCCCATTCTCACCCGGATGCAGAAGGTCTCGCTCCGGGTGATGGCCATGGACGTGCCTCCGCAGGACGTGATCACCCGGGACAACATCTCCATCAAGGTCAACGCCGTCCTCTACATGCGGGTACGGGATCCGTCCAAGGCGGTGATCGAAGTCGAGAACTATCTCTACGCCACGAGTCAGCTCGCGCAGACCGCGTTGCGCTCGGTGCTGGACGAGACGGAG
>DATBCM010000230.1:0-7033 GCA_036270455.1 Gemmatimonadales bacterium
ACTCCATGGCGAACGTGTTCGCGGCCATGGTGCCGATCTTCTGGGCGATGGCGTCATGCTTGCCGATCGGCAGGCCCCACTGCACGCGCTCGTTCGACCACTGCCGGGAGATTTCGAGGCAGCGCTTGCCGACGGCGACCGCGGAGATGGGGAGCGTGAGCCGGCCGGTATTGAGGGTCGTCAACGCGAGCTTGAGGCCCTTGCCTTCACCCCACAGGATGTTCTCCTTGGGCACCCGGACGTTGGTGAAGCTGATCACGCCGTTGTAGAGGGCCCGGAGTCCCATGAAGTGACAGCGGTGCTCGATCTTCACGCCCGGGGAGTCCGCTTCCACGATGAACGCGGTGATTTGCCGCTTCTCTTTGCCGTTCACCACCTTCGACGGCGTCCGCGCCATCACCACCATCAGCTCGGCGATGGTGCCGTTGGTGCACCACATCTTTTCGCCGTTCAAGATCCACGTCTCGCCGTCATCGGCCGGCTCGGCGTGGGTTTCGACGTTGGCGGGATCCGACCCGACGTTGGGCTCGGTCAGTGCGAAGGCAGAGATCGATCCCTTGGCCAGGCGGGGCAGGAACTTTTTCTTCTGCTCCTCCGACCCGAACATCTTGAGCGGTTGCGGCACGCCGATGGACTGGTGCGCCGAGAGGAGCGCGGTGACGGAGCCGTCGACGGTGGACACCAGCTCCATCGCCTTCATATAGGAAAGCTGGGAGAGTCCGAGCCCCCCGTACTCGCGCGGGATCTTGATGCCGAAGGCCCCCATCTGCCGGAGCCCCTCGATCACGGCGGGCGGGATCTCGCCTTCGCGGTCGATCTTGTCCCCATCCACCTGGCTTTTCAGGAAGCGTTTCAGCGCGTCCAGGAACGGTTCGGCGCGCTTCTCTTCTTCCGCCGACGCCACCGGGTAGGGATGGATCAGGTCCATCTGCAGGGAGCCGAGAAACAGGTTCCGGACGAAGCCGCGTCCGGTCCACTCGGTTTCGCGGGCCGCCTCGGCGACGTCGCGGGCCTCGGCTGCGGAAACGCCGGTCTTGGGCTCTGTGGCAGTAGTCATGGGGTCTCCTTCCACAATGTATACCCTTGCGGCGGGAATGGGGTGGGGGACGAAAGGGTTCAACCTGGCGACGAACTGATGACGGAACTCTCTCGCGCCGAGGTCGTTATGAATGATGTCCTGACGTATCTTCCATAAATGCGACGAGCACTGCTGTATACCGCCCTCCTGATCAGTGGCGCGGCCGGAACGGCGTACGGGCAATTCGCCCCGGCCGGCACCGGCGGCGTCGCGGCGCTCGCCGACGATCTCCGGCGCCTCGGCGCCACCAAGCGGGTGTTGGTGATCGGCGCCCACCCCGACGACGAGGACACCCAGCTCCTCGCGTATCTCTCCCGCGGTCTCGGCGTCGATGCGGCGTACCTGTCGCTGTCGCGCGGAGAAGGCGGCCAGAACGTCATCGGCGAGGAGCTCGGCGCCGAGCTCGGGATCATCCGGAGCGAAGAGCTGCTGGCGGCCCGCCGCCTCGATGGCGCGCGCCAATTCTTCACCCGGGCGTACGATTTCGGATTCTCCAAAAACAGTGACGAGGCCTTTCGCTTCTGGCCCCGGGACTCCGTCCTGAAGGACGTCGTAGATGTCATTCGGCGGTTCCGGCCGCAGGTGATCGTCTCGATCTTCACCGGCACGCCGCGGGACGGCCACGGGCAGCACCAGGTCGCCGGCGCCGTCGCCCGGCAGGCATTCGAGCTCCTGAAGGACTCGAGCTGGGGCCCGGTCAAGTTCTACCGCTCCTCCTTCTTCGATACGGCGGGCACCACGCTGCGGATGGCGGCGGGCACGCTCGATCCTCTGGTGGGTGAGTCGTACTACCAGATCGCGATGGCGGGCCGCAGCCAGCACCGCTCCCAGGACATGGGGCAGATCCAGCGGCCCGGGCCGAGTCAGATCCGGCTGACCCTGGTGGACAGCCGGACTCGGGCGGCGGGGTCCGACGGATTCTTCACCGGCGTAGACACCACCCTGCACGGCCGGGATGCCTACGTCGCCCTGGTCGACTCCGCGCGCCGCCGGCTCTCTCCGTACGACCCAGGGGCGGTGGCGCCTTTGCTCGCGCGGGCGCTCCAGGCCCTCGGCCCGGACGATCCCGATCAGCGGGCCCTCGCGGAGAACGCGCTGGCCGATGCCGCGGGCGTGGTAGTGGACGGTATTGCGGATGACGACATCGCGATCCGGGGCGAGCGGGTGCAGGTCGAGGCGGATGTGTGGAACGCCGGCGGCGACTCGGTCCGGCTCACGGGCGTCGATTTCCTGGCGCCCGCGGCGTGGTCGGTGGACGCGATGGAGACCGGTGGCGCCGCAGTGTCCCCCGGCTCGGTGATCCAGCGCCACTTCGCCCTGCGCGTTGCGGCCGACGCACCCCGCTCCCAGCCGTATTTCCTCGAGCGGCCTCTGAGCGGGGCGCTCTACGATTGGGCCGGCGTGCCCGCGGCCGTCCGCGGCTTGCCGTTCGGGCCGCCCCTGGTGTCCCTGCAGTTGCACCTCATGATCGATGGCGCGCCCGTAACGCTCACCAAGCAGGTCGTCTATCGCTTCCGGGATCAGGCGCGCGGGGAAGTGCGGCGGCCGCTGATGGTCACGGAGCCCTTCGAGGTATCGATCACGCCCAGTCTGGTGGTGTGGCCACAGGCCGCAGGCGGGTCCCGGCAATTCACCGTGACGGTGACCAACCGGAACCGCGGTCCGGCCACGGGGCGCGTCGACGTCACGGTGCCGTCCGGGTGGCCCCCCGTTCCTTCCGACTCGCTGTCATTCACCCGCGAAGACGAGACCAAGAGCTACAGCTTCATGGTGGACCTGCCCGCGAACACCAAGGCGGGCGACTTCCACCTGCGCGCGTCGGTGCGGGGATCCGACCGCAGCATCAGCGACGGCGCGCTCGTGGTGATCGACTACCCCCACATCGAGCCGCGCGCGGTGGTGCATCCGTCGGTCGTGGACATCAAGGTCGCCCCCATCACCTTGCCCGCGCTCTCGCGGATTGGCTACGTCCGCGGCGCGTCGGACCGCGTGCCGGAGGCCCTCATTGCGGTCGGCTTGCCCATCGAAGTGCTGAGCCCTGACACGCTGGCGAAGGGCAATCTCTCGCGGTACGACGCCATCGTGATCGGGAGCCGCGCGTACGAGACCGATCCGGCGCTCGTCGCGAACAATGGCCGGCTCCTGGATTACGCGCGCGCCGGCGGTCTGATCGTCGTGCAGTACCAGCAGTATCCGTTCATCCGGGGCGGCTTCGCTCCCTATCCGATGTCCATCGCCAATCCGCATGACCGGGTCACGGACGAGAACGCCGCGGTGACGGTGACCGACACGTCGTCACGTGTCCTCAAGAGTCCGAATGCGATCGGGCCCTCGGACTGGCAGGGGTGGGTGCAGGAGCGCGGGCTCTACTTCGCCCATGATTGGGACTCCACCTATCACCCCGTGTTCACGATGCACGACCCGGGTGAGTCACCGCTGGCAGGTGGACTCCTCATCGCCCCCCTCGGCCGCGGAACGTACGTCTACACGGGACTGTCCTTCTTCCGGGAGCTTCCCGCCGGTGTCGTCGGCGCGTATCGGCTCTTCGCGAATCTGCTGGCGCTGACGCCGAACCACACGCCGTGAGCCGGGAGCCGGGAGCCGTACACCCCGCGAGCGATCCGTATCTCCTATCGTCACGGAGCGGACGGCTCCCGGCATACGGCTCCCGACTGCTCGTCGGCGCCTTATGGCTCGCTTTGATGGGATGCTCCGGCGGTGGCCGGACCCCCCTGGTGATCTACTCCCCCCACGGCCGCGACCTGCTCACGCTGCTCCAGAAACGCTTCGAGCAGCTGCACCCCGACCTCGCCGTGCACTGGCTCGACATGGGCTCCCAGGAGGTCTACGATCGCGTCAGATCCGAGCGGGCGAATCCGCAGGCCGACGTGTGGTTCGGCGGTCCGGCGACGATTTTTGCCCGCGGGGTGCGGGATTCACTCCTCCAGTCGTTCCGCCCCACCTGGGCCGGGACCGTCGCGCCTCACGAACAGGGTCCCTCGGACTTGTACTTCGCGTCCTACGAGACGCCCGCGGTGATCGTGTACGCGGACCAGGCCCTGAAGCCCGCCGAGGCGCCGCAGACCTGGGCTGACCTGCTCGAGCCGAGGTGGAAGGGCAAGATCATCATCCGCGATCCGCTCGCCTCCGGGACCATGCGGGCAGTATGGGGCCTCCTGATCGAGCGGGGATTCAAGCAGAGCGCGGACACCGGCCTGGCCTTTGCGTATCTCAAGGCGCTCGACGCGCAGACCAAGGAATACGTGCTGAACGGCACCCTGCTCGACCAGAAGATCGTCCGGCAGGAAGCCCTGATCACCATCTGGGACCTTCCGGACATCCTGCTCAACAAGCGCGAAGGGATGCAGCTGGGATACGTCTTCCCCAAGGACGGCACGCCGGTGATCGAAGATGCCATCGGGATCGTGAAGGGCGCGCGCCACGAGGCGGCCGCAAAGCTGTGGGAAGAGTGGATCGGGTCGACGGAAGCCCAGCTCCTCGCGGCGCGTGAGGCGTACCGGCTCCCGGCCCGCCAGGACCTGCCTCGGGACTCCCTGCCCGCGTGGGCGCAGGAGGTCCGCCGCCAGATGGTGCCCGCCAACGACTTGGACTGGGACCGGCTGGCCGCGCAGGGCTCGGACTGGATGCGGTACTGGGACGAGAGGGTCAGAACGAGCGGCAGTCGTCCGTGAGTTTTCTCCGCGTCGACAACATACAGGTCCGCTTCAGCGACACGGTCACGGTCGGTCCCGTCTCACTGGAGATCGAGCGCGGCGAAATCCTCGCGCTCCTCGGACCGTCCGGCAGTGGCAAGACCACGCTCTTGCGGATGCTGGCGGGGTTTGAGACGCCCGACGGCGGCCGGGTGCTGGTCGAGAGCGACGACGTCACGGCAGCCTCGCCCGCCTCCCGCCGCTTCGGCATGGTCTTCCAGCACTACGCGCTCTTCCCCCATCTGGATGTCGGCGAGAACGTTGCCTTCGGATTGGCGAAGGGGAGTGACCGCGGCGCGCAGGTCGCCGGCGCGCTCGGGCTCGTGGACCTGGCGGGCTTCGAGCGGCGGAAGGTGCAGGAGCTGTCGGGGGGGCAGCAGCAGCGCGTCGCCGTCGCCCGCGCGCTGGCGCCGCATCCACGCGTGCTCCTGCTCGACGAGCCGTTGTCCAACCTGGATCCGTCCCTCCGGGAACGCACCCGGCGCGAGCTCCGCGACGTCATCGGCCGAGTCGGGATCACGACCGTCTTCGTCACGCATGAGCAGGAAGAGGCGTTCGATCTGGGCGACCGCGTGGCGGTCCTCAATGCCGGCCGGCTCGAGCAACTGGGCACGGCCGATCAGGTCTATGACTCGCCGGCGAGCCTCTTCGTCGCGACGTTCGTCGGCCGCGCCAACGTGCTCAAGGGGAGTGCGGCCCTGGCGTTCGGGGGCGAGCCGGGAGACGCCCTGGTGATCCGCCCGGAGCACTTTCGCCTGGTGACGGGACCGGGGGTTGCCGGCGTGGTGAAGGAGCGGCGGTTCACGGGGGCGAGCGTCTTTCTCGGCATCGAAATCCCCGGTGGGGCGCGGGTCGAAGTACAGGCCGAGCCGCGGGCGGCCAAGGTTGGAGACGCGGTAACGCTCGCGGCGGTGCGAAAGGCCGCATTCCCATCATGAAGAGGCGCTCGCCGGCCGGCGTTCTGCTCACGCTCCTGCTCGCGTGGCTCGTGCTGTATCCCGTGTTGATCGTTGTGGTGGATGCGGGACACGCGAGCGCCATCCGGGCGTTCGTCTCGCGCGGGACGGAATGGAGCGCCCTGTGGGCGAGCTGCTGGATTTCGGTGGCGAGCGTGGCTCTGGCGGCGGTGATCGGCGTGCCGCTCGCGTTCCTGTTCGAATGGTTCGAGTTCCCCGGGCGGAGACTCCTCGGCTCGCTGATCGCGCTCCCCGCCGTGCTGCCCCCGCTGGTGGGCGTGATCGCCTTCCTCTTTCTGTACGGCGAATCAGGATTCGTCGCGCGGGGGTTGCAATACGTCTTCGGCTTCCACCAGGCGCCCTGGCGGCTGCAGGGGGCGGGCGCAATCCTGCTGGTCCACGCGTACTCGATGTACGTGTACTTCTACCTCTTCACCCGGGCGGGGCTCGCGAAGGTCGACGCGGCGATGATTGAGGCGGCGCACGCGCTCGGGGCGGGGCGGTGGCGGACGCTGTTTCGCGTGACACTCCCGTTGCTCCGCCCCTCACTCGCCGGGGCGACCCTGCTCACGTTCATGACCGCGCTCGGGTCGTTCTCGGCTCCGTACGTCTTCGGCGGCGGATTTCGGGTGATGCCGACGCAGATCGTCGCCTCCCGGCTCAACGGCCAGGACGCGCTCGCGATGGTGGAGACGGTGGCGCTCGCGCTGGTGGCTCTCCTCGGCCTCGTGCTGTTACGGCGCACCGAAGGAGATGCCGGGGTGGTGTCGCTGGGGAAGGGCGCGGCGCCCCGACGCCGCATCATCCGCACGCGCGTGGCCCGCGTCGTGGCCACGGCGGCCGGGTGGGTGCTCGCCGTCGTGCTGCTCCTGCCCCATTTAACCCTGGTTTTGGTCTCGCTCGTCCCATACGCAACGTGGACAACCGAAGCCTTCCCTCCGGTGTTGAACCTGGACAACTATCGCCGCCTGCTGGCCGAGCCGGCGCGGCTCGCGCCGCTCGTGAACTCGCTGTGGATGGCGGTGGTGAGCACCCTGGGGGCGGTGGTGGTGGCTCTGGCGGCCGGGTGGATGGTGGTGCGGCGCCGGGTGCGGCTGTCCAAGATCATCGAGGCGCTGGTGGCGTTGCCGTGGGCCCTCCCCGGCACGGTGTTCGCGATCGCCCTGGCCACGACGTTCAGCGTGATGAAACCGTTGGAGGCCCGCTGGGTGTTAGTAGGAACAGCGGTGATCCTCCCGCTGGCCTATCTGGTGCGCAATATCCCGGTGACGGGACGGGCGATGCTG
>DATBCM010000231.1:0-1932 GCA_036270455.1 Gemmatimonadales bacterium
GCCAGCCGGACGATGCCGTTGGCCCACTCACCGACGTAGATCTGCCCCAGGCCGGGGAGGAGCGAGTAGGCCGAGGCGGTGGCGCGCGACTTCCACGGGACGGCCTTCGCCTCCGCCGCCACCGCGGCGAGCTGCGATCCGGGATCGTCGTGGATCAGCTCGTCGAACGCCTCGTCTCCGGATTCCCGCGGAAAGCCGCGCGCTGCCGAGCAGCGATAGGCCCAGCCCAACCGGTAGAGCGTCAGCGGGCGAAGCGTGGAGTGAGGGTACTGCACCAACAGGCTCTCCCAGAGGTGAACCGCCCCGTCGTAGGAAGCCAGCCTCAGATTCGCCAGGTCGAGGCTCCCGGCCAGCGACTGAAGCGCCGGGAAGTCGGTAACCGCCGCCGCGCCCTCGGCGACGTAGCCGAGGAAGTGTCGCGGCGGGAATCGGAACCGGTAGCGGTAGAAGGCCTCGCCCTCCATGAACAGCTCCCGCTCGTCCGGTGGCGCCGGGCTCTTCTCGACCTCCGCTTCGACGCGCACCAGCGTCTTCTGCGCGGCCGCGTACGCCTGGTCATCGGGGCCCAGCAGCACCGAATTGGTCGCGCAAGCGCCGGTGACGAGCAGCGCAGCGGTGGCGATGGGACGGGTCACTGAGGCGGATGCGCGTATCACGATTGCCGGCGCGGATGATGAGGGATGCTGTGGGATGACCGACGTGGCCGCTGGCCGATTCGGCGGGTCTGCTCTCCAAGCGATAGGCCGTTCGCGGGAGGGTCACTATGAAACTCGTCCACCATTTGGGATTCGTCGTCTGTGCCGCAGTTCTCAGCGTCGCAGGGCTGACCGCTTGCGGAGGCAGCAAGCCCTACACCTGCAGCAACGTCGACGCGGGCGGATCCTGTGGTTGCACTGGAGCCTCGTGCTCCTGCAGCGCCTCGACCTGCTCCTTCATCGATGCGGGCTCGAACTACAACTGCCAGGCAAACTCGTCCTGCAGCTTCGCCTGCACCGAGGGTTGCAGCGTCAGCTGCACCGGTACCACCACCTGCAACGGGAGCTGCGGCTCGGGCTGCGCTACCCAGTGCACCGGCGGGAGCAACTGCACCTCGAGCACGGGTAACAACTCCACCGTCAACTGCGACGGGACCAGCGCCTGTAACGTGACCACCGGTCAGGACTCGGGCGTGACCTGCGGCGGCGGGAGCGACTGCAACGTCTCCCTCGGCGCAGGCTCGACCCTGGCTTGCCAAGGCTCGACGACGTGCAACGCGAAGTGCCTCACCGGCTCCTGCACGTTCAGCTGCCAGGATACGGCTTCCACCTGCTGGTGCACCGCGGACGCTGGATGCAGCCTGAGCTGCGGGGCCGGCACCATGATGAAGGCCTGCCCTTGCACCGGGGACGCCGGCTGCGAGCTGGGCGCGGTCACCGGCCTCACCTGCGCCCACGGTAACAACTGCCCCTGAAGCAGGGCGGGCGCGAGTCCGTCGGCGAGCGGACGGTGGGTGTTGCTCTGCCCGTGCACCGGTGAAGTAGCCTGGGGACCCCGTGACGGAACCGGTCCAGGACACCGCCGTGACGCGGCCCAGGAAGTCGGACCTGGTCCCCGGGTACACGCTCAACGTCCTGCTGGGTAAGGGCGGGATGGGCGAGGTGTACAAGGCCACCCAGCTCTCCTTGAGGCGCACCGTCGCCCTCAAGCTCCTCTCAACGGAGCTGGCCAAGGACCAGGTCTTCATCGCCCGTTTCGAAAAGGAGGCGGCGGCGCTCGGCGCGCTCTCCCACCCGAACATCGTCACCGTGGTGGATAAAGGCTGCGCCGAGGGCACCTACTTCCTGGTCATGGAATACGTGGACGGCGCGTCGCTTCGCGAGGTGATGCGCCAACCCACGACCGGCCTGCCAACCAAGCTCCGGACCATCTACGACGTCTGCCGAGGCATGGAGT
>DATBCM010000232.1:0-2136 GCA_036270455.1 Gemmatimonadales bacterium
AGGGATCGACAGGGCCACGAGGCCGAGGGGAAGCCACCACTTCTTGATCTGGGCGATCCCCGAGAAGAAGACGACGACTCCGCAGAATGCGCCCAGCATGGCCACGCGCTGCGTGAACAGCTCGGCGGCGAGCCCGCCGACGTATCGCAGGGCCACCGCACCCACGATCGCGATGAGTCCCAACACCCTCTGGGGCTGCGGCGCAGCGACCCGGCCGGCGCGCCATCCCAACCAGAGGGCGAGTGGGAAGAGCAGGAGGCCGTGCCCCGCGTCCGGGTCGGTCCACCAGTCGTGGGCCAGGGACGTGAACGGCTGGGCGAACAGGATGGCGAAGAACAGGGCGGTGAGCCCAAACGGGGCGAGCCCGCGCCAGTCGAGCTTCTGAGGGATGGCCGAGGCGGTCACGCCCATAACCTACCTAACAAATTCGGCGGCCGTTTGGGCCGCCGAATTCGGGCAGACGGACGGGTGCGGTAAGCTATTGATCCTTACCAGGCACCCTTCCGGAAGACGATCACCGGCACGGTCTGCAGCATGATCTTGCAGTCTTCCGAGAACGACTGACGCCGGATGTACTCGAGGTCGAACTGGACCTTGCGCCGCACGTCGTCTACGGAGTTGTCGTAGTGCTGGTTGACCTGTGCCCACCCGGTGATGCCGGGACGCACCCGCTGGCGCACCTGGTAGCCGTGCACCTGGACGCGGAGGTCGTCGAAGATCCGGGGCTGCTCGGGACGCGGGCCCACGACGTTCATGTCGCCGCGGAGGACGTTGAACAGCTGGGGCAGCTCGTCGAGCCGGTACTTCCGGAGGAGCCTCCCGATGGACGTCACCCGTGGATCGTCGGGACGGGCCCACACCTGCGCGTCCGCACCGACTTCCACCACCCGCATAGTCCGGAACTTATAGATCGTGAAGGGCTGGCCGCCCTGGTCCTGCGAGCGGCGGGCGTGCACCGCGCGAACCTTGGGGTCGCGGCGGTCGAGGCCGATCCGGGTCTGCGAGTAGAACACCGGTCCGCGGCTGGTCAGCTTCACGAGCACCGCCACCAGCAGCATGATGGGGGACGCGATCACCAACCCCGCGACCGCCACCAGGATGTTGAGCAACCGACGGGGCCGCTCCCGGTCCGCTTCGTGGAAAATGCTGTCGTGGAGGTCCCCCTTCGCGACCGCAGTGCGGGGCGCACGGCGCGGGGCGAGTGGGCGAGCAGGAACCGCCGCGGGAGCAGCGAAGGTGGCGTCGGCGGCGGCAGCCGCGGAGCTGGTGATGCGTGTCATCTCGCCAGCCGTACAAGGCAAAGGCCGTGCACACGCGTGCCCGAATCACCAGAATTCGTAAACTATTGTATTATCGATAGTTACATCCGTGTAACCCGTCACTCCGGAGTTACATTTGTAGCAGGTGGGCGCCTGTTGTGGAGTGCCTGCGACAGTGAGTTGCAGCGATGGCGACGCGAGCGTTACGAAGTTTGTTCAGAACTGTTGAGCAGGGGGCAGGTTGATCTCGAAATAGAACCGCGTGCCCCAGTCGGGCCGCGATTCCACCTTCAGCTCCCCTCCCATCGCCTCGACGATCCGCCGGCAGATGGCGAGCCCCAGGCCCGTTCCGGAGAGGTAGTACGAGCGCCTGCCGCCGGTCCGGCGGAACGGCTGATACAGGTTGTTCACAACCTCCGGATTGATTCCCTTGCCGGTGTCGCGCACGGAGAACTCCACCCGGTACCGGTCGGTCGCGCGGCAGACCAGCTCGACGAAGCCCTCCTCGGTGAACTTCAGGGCGTTCGACGTGAGGTTCAGGAGGACGCGGGAAAGCGCCAGGTGATGGCCCCGGCGGTGATCGGTCGGCGGCGGCAGGATCCGCACTTTCAGCCGTTTCTCCTCCGCGATCGGCCGCACGATGTCCCGCACCGACTCGAGAATCTCGGTGATGGAGAACGGGGCTTCCTCCTGATCGAGGAGGCGGTCTCCGCCCCGGACCAGCTCGATCAGGTCCGAGGCGAGGGACGAGAGCCCCAGCGCCGCTCCATAGATGAGGCCCAGCTGGCGCCGCTGCAGATCGTTGACGTCCCCCGACTGCCCCCGCTGGATGGTTTCGGCCAGGAAGAGAATGGACGTCAGGGGAGACCGGAGGTCG
>DATBCM010000233.1:0-2464 GCA_036270455.1 Gemmatimonadales bacterium
CTGGAGCGCCGGGCCTCAGCGGGAGCTCTCGGGCGAGGCCGTACTGTACCCGGTCCCCCTCCAGGGTATGATGCGCGAGCGGATGTTCGAAACCCAGGAACCAGCCGTTTGTGACCACCGGGGAGCCTGCCACCGACCCAGAGATTCGCGCGCCCGGAAGCGTGAGATCTCCCAGGCGGATCTCCTTCACGGGCAGGTCTCCACCCAGGGCGCGGATCGTGACTTCCTGTCGCAGGTACCGGGAATCGGTGCGCAGAATGGCGCGCCAGGTGATGCTCACTCGCGAAGCCGGGTCGCTCAGCTCGACGGTCACCTGGTGGCCTGGCAGGCGGTCGGCGAACCGGGAAGCGTTGTGCTCCCCCGGAAGGCGCTCATAGGTCGGGGTCCGGGCCTGTAGCACCGAGCCGGCGATGGTCGTCCCATCCTGGAGCACCAGCGTCACCACTTCCTCGGGGAGCGCCAGCGTGCGATGGCTGCCGAGGTCGGTGAGGGAAAGGCCTTTGAAGACGCTGCCGGACAGGCGCCAGCGGGCATTGATGGCGTCGTTGCCGAGGGTGATATCCCCGGCATCGATGCGATAGCGCAGCGTTCCAGCTGTCATGAGGCCGCCGGCGAGGATTCCGGCCTGCTGCACGAACTCGCGCCGCGTCCAGGAAGTCATGGGCGGGAACGTTGCCACCTCGGTTGACTCCGCGCTAGCTTCGGGCGTCAACTCGCTCGAGGGAGCCGGATGCGGCGGGACGAATCGTACGACGTGTGCATCGTGGGGTCGGGGGCGGGGGGCGGTATGGCCGCCTACGCACTCACCAAGGCCGGCGCCCGTGTGATCGTGCTCGAAGCGGGCATCCCCTGGGACAACACCAAGGATTCGGCCATGCTACACTGGCCATACGAGACGCCGCGGCGCGGTGCCGGTACGCACCAGCGGCCCTTCGGGGAATTCGACGCGTGCATCGGCGGCTGGAACATCGACGGCGAGCCGTACACCGTGGCCGAGGGGAGCAAGTTCGCGTGGTGGCGGGCCCGGATGGTGGGGGGGCGGACCAATCATTGGGGCCGGATCTCTCTCCGTTTCGGCCCCTACGATTTCAAACACAAGTCCAGGGACGGACTGGGCGACGATTGGCCCATCACCTATGACGACGTCGCGCCGTACTACGATCAGGTGGACCGGCTCGTCGGGGTCTTCGGCAGCCGCGAGGGTCTGGCCAACGAGCCCGACGGCCTGTTCCTGCCGCCGCCGAAGCCCCGTTGTTACGAGCTGATGGTGAAAGACGCGGCCGACCGGTTGCACGTCACCTGCATCCCTTCGCGCCTGTCGATTCTCACTCAGCCGCTCAATGGCCGGGCGGCCTGTCACTACTGCGGCCAATGCAACCGCGGCTGTGCCGTGAACGCCAACTTCTCGTCCACCAACGTTCTGATCGCCCCCGCACTCCAGACCGGCAAGCTCACGCTGGCGACGGGGGCGATGGCGCGCGAAGTGACACTCGACAAGGACGGGCGCGCGGGCGGTGTGACCTACATCGACAAGAAGACGGGCACCGAGGGGCACGTGCGCGCCAAGGTGGTGGTACTGTCGGCGAGCGCCTGCGAGACCTCCCGTCTCCTCTTGAACTCACGGTCCGCGCTCTTCCCCGACGGGCTCGGCAACTCGGGCGGGAAGGTCGGGAAGTACTTGACCGATACGACGGGAACCGACGTCTCGGGCTACATCCCGAAAATGGAAGACCATGTCCCGCATAACCACGACGGCGTGGGCGGGATGCACGTGTACATGCCCTGGTGGCTCGACAACAAGAATCTCGATTTCCCGCGCGGCTACCACATCGAGGTCTGGGGCGGCACGTCGGTGCCGATGAACGGACTCCTGGATGGGATCCAGTACTATCCGGGGGGCGGCGGATACGGGAAGCAGCTCAAGGCGGACTACCGGAAGTGCTACGGCGCCTACGTGGGATTCTCGGGGCGCGGGGAAATGATCCCCAACGAGGACTCGTACTGCGAGCTCGATCCCAAGACCGTGGATCAGTGGGGGATTCCGGTCCTGCGCTTTCACTGGAAGTGGACCGACCACGAGTATCTCCAGTGCAAGCACATGCAGGAGACGTTCCGCGGACTGGTGGACGAGATGGGGGGGAAAGTGTTCGATCCGATGCCCCCGCAGGAGAAGGGGTACGGTCTCTCCACCGGCGGCTCCATCATCCATGAGCTGGGTGGCGCGCGGATGGGGGACGATCCGGGCACGTCGGTGGTGGACCCGCATTGCCAGGTCCACGGAGTGAAGAACCTGTTCGTCGCCGACGGCTCGCCGTTCGTGTCCCAGGCCGACAAGAACCCGACCTGGACCATTCTGGCGCTCTCCCTCCGCACCTCGGAATACGTCGCGGAGCAAATGAAGAGGGGAGCGCTCTGATGGCCATGACTCGTCGTGACGCTGCGTTGCTTCTGGCGGTCGCCCCGG
>DATBCM010000234.1:0-6845 GCA_036270455.1 Gemmatimonadales bacterium
GCCCAACGCGGTCGACCGGGCTCTGCTCCCGGCGCGGAACGGCGAGCCGTATCCCGGACTGGCGCTGAGTCACGTGGGCACCATGTACGGCGGCCGGGACCTGGGTCCCGTGTTGCGCGGCCTGAGGAAGCTGTTCGACCAATATCCGGAAGCCGCGACCGATGGCACCCGGCTGCGCGTCGCCGGCCATATCGACGACCCCTACGCCTCCGAAGTCCACCGGCAGGTCGCCGACCTCGGGCTGGGGCAGGCGGTGGAGTTCCTGGGAACCCTGCCGCGGGCGGAAGCCCTGAATCTGTTGTCGCGCTC
The DNA here is from genome assembly GCA_036270455.1 of Gemmatimonadales bacterium. Classification (GTDB taxonomy): domain Bacteria; phylum Gemmatimonadota; class Gemmatimonadetes; order Gemmatimonadales; family GWC2-71-9; genus 40CM-2-70-7. The sequence continues at coordinate 310 of DATBCM010000234.1, forward strand.
CCGCATCGGCCTCGTGCTGGCACAGGGTCAGGAATTCCAGGTGCCGGCCAAGCTCTATGAGCTGGTCGCCATGGGGATGGCGACGCTGGTCATCGCGCCGGCCGCCAGCGCGGCGGGTTCCGAGGCGCGGCGCGTGGGGGCAGTGGCCATCGACCCCGACGATATCGAAGGCATCGCCCGCTACCTGCACGACGTGCGACAGGGCACGGTCCCTGCGGGGTCCGGTGAATCGGCGGACTACCGGACGCTGGCTCCCCGGGTGGCCCGCGTCCTGACTCACCCACCGGTTCCGGGCGTGTACCCGGCGAAGGAGTTGGCCTGATCCCATGTGCGGCATAACGGGGTTGATGGTTTCGGCGTCCCCACGAGGACCCGCGCTCCGCCAGGCCCTCGACGCGATGCGCGATACGCTGGCGCACCGGGGCCCTGATGACGCGGGATCGTGGACCACCGAGACGCCAGCGGCGGCGGTGGGCCTCGGCTTCCGCCGGCTGGCCATCATCGACCTTTCGGCCTTTGGTCATCAGCCCATGGCGTCTGCATCGGGCCGCTTCACGATGGTCTTCAACGGGGAGATCTACAATTTCCCTGCGTTGCGCCGTGAGCTGGAAGGGATGGGAGCGACGTTCCGCGGGCACTCCGACACCGAAATCATGCTGGCGGGGTTCGAGCGCTGGGGCATCGCGGCGACGCTGCCCAAACTCGTCGGGATGTTCGCCATCGCCGTGTGGGACGCCGAGCGGCAGGTGTTGACGCTCATCCGCGACCGGATGGGGAAGAAGCCGCTCTTCATCTTTTCGCGGCCGGGAACCATCCTGTTCGGATCGGAGCTCAAGGCACTCGCCCGGGGTCCCGGATTCGAGCGGGAGGTGGACCCGCAGGCCCTCACCGCCTACCTCCGCTTTCTCTATGTCCCGGCCCCGGGGTGCATCTACCGCAACGTCGTCAAGCTTCCACCCGGGCACTACCTCGAGCTGAAAGACCCCGGCGCCCCCCTGCCCGACAGCACTCCCTACTGGAAGGTGGAGGACGCCGCGCGCGCCGGATTGGGAAATCCGTGGAGCGGCACCGTGGCGGAGGCGACGGACGAGCTGGAGCGGTTGCTCATTGAGGCGGTGGCCATGCGGCTGCAGTCGGACGTGCCACTCGGGGCGCTGCTCTCCGGCGGCATCGATTCTTCCACGATCGTCGCGTTGATGCGAAAGACGGCGACCGGTCCGGTGAAGACCTTCACAATTGGGTTCGACGTCGCGGCGCATGACGAGTCGCGTCATGCCGCCGAGATCGCGAAGTATGTCGGGACCGATCACACGGCCCTCGCCCTGACGGGCGAGGATGCGCTGGCGGTGGTGCCGAAGCTGCCCGCCATGTTCGACGAGCCGCTCGCCGATCCCTCGCACATCCCGACCTATCTCGTGAGCGAGCTCGCGCGCCGTCAGGTAACAGTGGCGCTCACCGGAGATGGCGGCGACGAGCTGTTCGGTGGATACAACCGGTACACGGCCGGGACGCGCATTCTCCCCGATGCCGCGTCACTGCCCGGTGGGGTGCGCCGCGCGATCGGCTGGGGAGTCGGGGCGGTTTCCCCAGACGTGTGGGACCGCCTGGCGCGGGGTGCCGGCTCGGTCATCCCCGGACTCGCCAAGATCCGGCTCGCCGGGGCGAAGATGGCCAAGCTCTCGCGGGTCCTCTCGGCCGACGACGTCGCCGCCATGTACCGGACGCTCGTCTCGGTCTGGGATGCTCCGGCTCAATTCGTGAAGGGCGGGAGCGAGCACGCCGGGGATTTCGAACGCATCCTGGGGTGCGACTCGCCCAGCGGGCTGCTCGACCGCATGATGCTCGCGGACCAGCGGACCTATCTGGCCGATGATCTCCTGGCGAAGGTCGACCGGGCCAGCATGGCGGTGAGTCTCGAGGCCCGGGTACCCATGCTCGACCACCGGGTGGTGGAATTCTCGTGGCGCCTGCCCGCTGCGTGGAAGATTCACGAGGGGCAAGGGAAATGGATTCTCCGGCAAGTGCTGTATCGCCACGTACCGGAGGCGTTGGTGGATCGGCCCAAGGTCGGGTTTTCGGTGCCGATCGAGACGTGGCTCCGGGGTCCCCTGCGGTCGTGGGCGAGCGATCTTCTGGGGGGCGGGGTGCAGAGCCGCCTCGAGCTCGGGCCGGCCAGACAGGCGTGGGAGTCGTTTTTGTCCGGGCGGACCGGGGATGCGCTCGGGATGTGGGCAATCCTGCAGTACCGCGCTTGGGAAGACACATGGTTGGGGTGACGAGAGTCACGGCGGGGAAGCCAAGAGAAGGCGAGCGTTCACGCTACAATGGTTTGACAGGTCCTGAATCCCAGGTGGGGCGCCATTTCCGCAAGCTCTTCCGTACTAGGACCTTAGCCCCCACGTTTGACGCTGTGCTGGGGGCATTGCTGCTCAGAGCAAATCCGCCGAAAGGCGGTGACGCAGAGCTAAGGGGCTAAAGCGGCGCAATAACGAGGCGTCGCCGCAACGCTCGCCTGGCCGCCAGCAAGTCGGATTTCAAATTCGGCTGCTGGCGGCTTTGTCGTCTCCGGAGGTCTGGATGCGGGCTGGGCGAGGACTCCTCGCGGGATGGTGGCGACCCACGGTGCTCCTGGGGCTTCTGGCCGGCCTGGGCGCCGCCGCGTGCCCGAAGAACGACGCCACCGGTCCGACCGTCACCAGCATCGTCATCATCCCCTCCGTTGTCAGCCTGCATCCGGGCCAGCAGGCCACGTTCTTCAGCTATGCCAAGAAGTCGAATGGGGACTCGGTCGCCGCGACCGTCACCTACAGCGCGACCGGTGGATCGATCACCTCGGGTGGCGTCTACACCGCGGGCGGCACCACCGGAAGCTTCTACGCCATCGCGACCCTGGCCTCGGGATCCCTGAGGGACACCGCGTCGATCACGATCGACAGTCTTCCCTCCGCGCCAGTCGCGTCGGTCGCCGTGACGCCTCCGCATCCGAGCATCGTGGCGGGCACGACCGTGGCCTTGACCGCCACTACCAAGGACTCCAACGGCACCGTGTTGACGGGACGGGTGGTGACCTGGTCGAGCGGCACGACCGGGGTGGGGACCGTCGACTTGAATGGCGTCGTCACCGGCGTGAGCGCGGGGACGACCATCATCACCGCCACCAGCGAAGGCATCCACGGGAAGGACACCGTCACCGTGACGCCGGCGTCCGCCACCCTGGTCCGGATCAATCTGACCCCTGACAGCACGGCGGTGGATACCGGTCACACCGTGCAGTTCAGCGTCACGGGCAAGTTCTCGGACTCGACCTCGGCCACGGTGCCCGCGACGTACGTGGCCACGGGCGGCAGCATCAACGCCAGCGGACTCTTCACGGGTCCGGCCAGCGCGGGCTCCTACACGGTGATCGCGACGGCGGTGGCGAACGGCGCCCTGAAGGACACCTCGAAGGTCACGGTCACGCTGCCGGCCCTGGTCCGGGTGATCCTCACGCCGGACTCGGCGCAGGTGGACACGGGGCACACGCAGCAGTTCACCGCCGCGGGCAAGTTCGACGACTCGAGCACCGCCGCCATCACGCCGACTTACTCGGCCACCGGTGGGACTGTCAACGGCAGCGGCCTCTTCACGGCCGGCCCCACGGCCGGGACGTTCCACGTGATCGCGACCAAGTCGGGGCTGGCGGATACCTCCAAGGTTGTGGTGGTCGCGAACACGTCCTCATCGGCCGCCGAATGCGCCACACCCCAGGCCGCGTGGATCTTCTGCGACGACTTCGAGCAGGATCGACTGTCTCAGTACTTCGAGACCGACGGTGTTGGAACGATCTTCAATCGGGTTGCCGGCGCCGGGATGGACAGTTCCTACGGGATGCAGGGTCACTTCGCGATGAATGCGACGTCCGCGGGAGACCTGCACCTGGCCTTCGGCAAGACGCCTTCGGCGTACATGAAGCCGGTCGACGCCGGGACCGCGAAATACCGGGAGATCTACTGGCGGATGTACGTGAAGGCCCAGCCCGGCTGGGTCGGTGGCGCGCACGACAAGTTGACGCGCGCCCTGAGCTTCGACAGCAGCAGCTTTGCCGAGGCGATGGCGGCGCACGTGTGGGGTGGGGACGTCGCCAGTGATTCCAACAACCTGATTCTGGATCCGGCGACGGGGGTCGACTCCGCCGGCAATCCCGTTTCGAAGTCGTATAACAGCGGGTTGACGTACCTCGGCAAAGTCGAGACGACGACGCCTATTTTCAACGCTGCCCACGTCGGGCAGTGGTATTGCGTGGAAGCCCACGTGAAACTGAACGACTCGGGCTCCTCCAACGGAGTCTTTGAGCTGTGGATCAATGGCAACCTCGAAGCCCAGAAGACGGGGATGAACTGGGTCAGCTCGTATTCGGCCTATGGCATCAACGCCATCTACTTCGAGAACTACTGGAATAACGGCGCCACGGTCGCGGAGGATCGCTACTTCGACCGCATCGTGGTCAGCACGCAACCGATTGGATGTTGACTATGCGAAATCATATGCTGATTCCCTCGCGGATCCGGGTCATCCTTGCCGCCCTCCTGGTGGTGGCGTGTGACACGGGAACGGTCGGCTTTTCGGGTAGTAGCGGTTCCACGACGCCGGGCGGGGTCGACTCGACCGCGGACCTGATCCTCACGGTGACGCCGAGTCCGGTGAGAATCTCGATCGGCGCCAATGCGCAGTTTACGGCGTCCCTGCGCAGCAAGGGGACGGGCAAGCTTCTTACCGGGACCCCGACGTGGAGCACGAGCAGCGGTAATGTCGCGACCGTCGACGCGACCGGATTGGCCACCGGCGTCGGCGTGGGCACGACGACGATCACGGCGCAACAGCACGGCCTCAGCACGAGTGCCGACCTCGAAGTGGACGCGGTTCCGGTCGCCGCGGTGGCGACCTCCCCCCGCTTCGACACGCTCCAGGTGGGGACCCAGGTCACGCTGACTGCCGTCACGAAAGACGGCGTGGGGAACACGCTGACGGGCCGGCTCGTGACGTGGACCTCGCGGTCCCCGTCGATCGCCACCGTCAATGCGTCGGGAACGGTTACGGCCGTCGCGGTCGGAACGGACTCGGTGCTGGCGACGAGCGAAGGGGTGACCGGCGCGACCGTGATCACCGTGACCAACGTACCGGTCATCACGGTGGTCCTCTCGCTTGCGCTCGACACCATCACGCAGGGTGGGACGGTCCAGCTGACCGCCACGCCGGAAGACTCGATTGGCGATCCGTTGGTGCGGCCGGTCACCTGGTCCAGCAACAATTCCGGCGTCGCGTCAGTGAACGGCGCGGGGCTGGTAACGGGCGTCGGGGTCGGCAGTGCCACCATCACCGCGTCGAGCGGCGGGAAGAGCGGGACCACCGCCGTGGTCGTGATCCCGGTGCCCGTGGCGAGCGTGACCGTTACGCCTCCCGCTCCGAGCGTCCAGGTGACGAAGACGGTCCAGCTGACCGTGGTCACCCGTGACGCCAAGGGCAACACGCTCACGGGCCGCGTGGTGACGTGGGGGTCAGGGAACGGCAACGCGACCGTGAGTGGCACCGGACTCGTGACCGGCATGGCGCCGGGGACGTCGCAGATCACCGCGACCAGTGAGACCATCAACGGGACCGCGACCGCGACGGTGACGGCGGCGCCCCCGACCCTGGTCCGGATCATCACGAGCCCCGATACCGCGACCATCAATACGGGCGGCACCAAGCAATTCTCGACGGTCGGGAAGTACTCGGACTCGAGCACCACCACGGTCACGGCGACGTACTCGGCCACCGGCGGCTCGGTGACGGCGAACGGGCTCTACACCGCCGGCTCGACGGGTGGAACGTTCAGAGTCATCGCGACCTCGTCGGGGTTCGCGGATACCTCCACGGTGACCGTCGTCAAACCGCCGGTGGCGCTGGTGATCCTTTCTCCGGCGCTCGATACGGCGTCGCCCGGCCAGTCCTACCAGCTGACGGCGACGACGAAGGACGCGGGCGGCAACATCCTCACCGGCCGCGTGGTGACGTGGGGGTCGAGCAACACGGGAGTCGCCACCGTGAATGGGTCGGGACTGGTGACCGCGGTGGCAGTGGGGACCGCGACCATCACGGCGACGAGTGAGACCATCCCGGGCACGGCGACCACGGTGGTCAACGTCGTGCTCGCCGCGACCGTGTCGATCGCGCCCAGCGGGGCGTCGGTGGTGCAGGGAAGCACCGTGGGATTGGGCGCGACCGCGCGCGACAAGAACGGCAATATCCTCACGGGGCACGCGGTGACGTGGAGCTCGCTCTCCGGACTCATCGCGTCCGTCAACGCCTCCGGGACCGTCACCGGGATCGCCGTCGGAACGGCCACCATCAAGGCCACGGTAGACACCGCGTCGTCGACGACCACGGTGCGGGTGGATAGTCTGTCGTCGGCCCTCCCCTGGTTCGTCGAGGACTACTCGAGCTACACGGGGACGTCGAATCTGCTCGCGGATCCGCGGGGCATCTACTCCGTCGGGGAAGATGTGTACGCCGCCGGA